>NZ_JAQOWX010000149.1:0-11255 GCF_028462495.1 Paucibacter sp. XJ19-41 | reverse complement strand
CCGCGCGCTGCTCGCCGCTGAGGCGGCCGAACAGATCGGCCTCCCAGGCGACATCGAAGCCGGCCGAGTAGGCGCGCCGCGTCTGCGCCTGGCCCTGATCGTTTTGCGCGCGCACCCGCGCCGCGCCGGCGGCCAGGCCCACGGTGGGCAGCTGCTGGGCATCGGCAAAACGGCCCAGCGCACGGGCCTCCTGAAGATTGGCCGCAGCGATGCGTAGATCGGTATTGGCCTGCAGGGACTGGGCGATCAGCCGGTCCAGCTGCGCATCATTGAAGCCGCGCCAGAACTGGGCCACCGGCTCGCCGGTTGAAGCCTCGGCGGGCTTGTTCGCGAATTCGGCTGCCAGCGCGGGCTCATAGCGCTTCAGCTCGGGGGCGCTGGAGCAGGCGGACAGGGCCGCCAGGCACAGAAGACTCAGAGCGAGGCGCATCATGCACCCTCCTTGCGGGGCGTGGTCTCGGCATCGTCGATGCCGGGATGGAAGGGGTGGGCGGCGGCGTCGATCTCGCGACGCAGCTCGGCCGCATGGGCGCGCTTCTTCTCGGTGCTCTTGCGCAGCAGCGCGTAGAACACCGGGGTCAGGAAGATGCCGAACAGCGTGACGCCCACCATGCCGGAGAACACCGCGATGCCCATCGCGCGGCGCATCTCGCTGCCGGCGCCGGAGCCCAGGATCAGCGGGATCACGCCGGCGCAGAAGGCGATCGAGGTCATCAGGATGGGCCGCAGGCGCAGTCGGCAGGCCTCGGTGACGGCCTGCAGCATGGTCTTGCCCTGCTCTTCCAGCTCCTTGGCGAACTCGACGATCAGGATGGCGTTCTTGCAGGCCAGACCCACCAGCACGACCAGGGCCACCTGGGTGAACAGGTTCAGATCGCCGGCCTGCCCGAAGGGCGGGAAGTGCGACAGCCAGATGCCGAACAGCGCCGAGAAGATGCCCATGGGCACGATCAGGATGATGGCCAGCGGCAGGCTCCAGCTCTCGTACTGCGCGGCCAGCACCAGCACCACCAGGATCACCGACAGCAGCAGCACGGCCGCCAGGGTCGGCAGCTTGATGCCCAGCCCCGGCAAGGTGACATCGCGGGTCAGCCGGTCCTGATGGCTCAGCTCGGTCCATTCATAGCTCATGCCTCGCGGCAGGGTCTTCAGCAACTGCTCGATCTCCGCCTCGGCCTGGCCGCTGGAGAAGCCGGGGTTGGGCGAGCCGTTGATGTCGGCGCTGGGGAAGCCGTTGTAGCGCGTCACCCGGGTCGGGCCGAAGGTCGGCGATACCTCCATCAGCGCGCCCAGCGGCACCATCTCGCCGCGGGCGTTGCGGGTCTTCAGCGCGACGATATCGTCGGCCTGGGCGCGGAAGGGTGCATCGGCCTGCACGATCACCTGATAGGTCTTGCCGAAGCGGCTGAAGTCGTTGACATAGAGCGAGCCGAGGTTGATCTGCAAGGTGTCGTAGATGTCCTGCAGGCCCACGCCCATCTGCTTGGCCTTGCTGCGGTCGACATCGGCAAACAGCTGGGGCACGTTGATGTCATACATCGAGAACGGCGTGCTGATGCTGGACTTGGGATTGCCATAGGCCTGGCCCAGCACACCCCAGACCGCACCGAACAGGGCCTGCTCGCCCTGGCCACCGCGGTCCTGCACCTGGACCTTGAAGCCACCGGCGTTGCCCAGGCCCTCGACCGCCGGCGGCGGCACGACGAACATGCGCGCGCCCTGGATCTGCTGGATCGCGCCATTGACCTGGCCGAGGATCGCGTCCTTGGACAGATCGGGGCTCTTGCGCTTGTCGAAATCGGCCAGGCCGAAGAACACGATGCCCTCGTTCGGCGCGGCCGAGAAGCCGGCAAAGGACAGGCCGGGGAAGGCCACCGAGTCGACGATGCCGGGCACCTTCAGCGCGATATCGCTCATGCGGCGTATCACCTCCTCGGTGCGCTCCAGCGAGGCGCCGGCCGGCAGCTGGGCCACGCCGATCAGGTACTGCTTGTCGGGCGCCGGCACGAAGCCGCTGGGGATGCGGCTGAACAGCAGGGCCGTGGCACCGAGCAGCAGCGCATAGACCAGCAGCGCGGCCGACTTGCGCTTCAGGATGCCGCTGACGCCGCGACCATAGGACTCGCTGCGGCGCTGGAAGAAGCAGTTGAACCAGTGGAAGAAGCGTCCGAACAGCTTGTCCATCAGCTTCATCACGCCGTCCTTGGGCGCGTCATGCGGACGCAGCAGCAGGGCCGCCAGCGCCGGCGACAGGGTCAGCGAGTTGAAGGCCGAGATCACCGTCGAGATCGCGATGGTCGCGGCGAACTGCTTGTAGAACTGGCCCGACAGGCCGGGCACAAAGGTCAGCGGCACGAAGACCGCGCACAGCACCAGGGCGATCGCGATGATGGGGCCGCTGACCTCGCGCATGGCCTTGACCGTGGCCTCGTGCGGCGTCAGCCCGTCCTCCAGATTGCGCTCGACGTTCTCGACCACGACGATGGCATCGTCGACGACGATGCCGATCGCCAGCACCAGGCCGAACAGGGTCAGCGTGTTGATCGAGAAGCCCAGGGCCAGCAGCACCGCGAAGGTGCCGACGATGGACACCGGCACCGCCAGCAGCGGGATGATGGAGGCGCGCCAGGTCTGCAAGAAGATGATGACCACCAGCACGACCAGCAGCACGGCCTCGATCAGGGTCTGCACGACCTTGCTGATCGAGGTCTCGACGAAGCGTGTCGGGTCGTAGACGATGGAGTAGCTGACGCCGGCCGGGAAGCTGGGCTTGAGCCGCTCCATCGTGGCGCGCACATCGCTGGAGATGGCCAGCGCGTTGGAGCCGGGGGCCTGGAAGATGCCGATCGCGGCGGCTTCCTTGTTGTTCAGCAGGCTGCCTATCGAGTAGGTGCTGGCGCTCATCTCGACGCGGCCGACATCCTTGACGCGCAACAGCGCGCCGGTGGCGGGCTCGGCACGCACGATGATGTTGGCGAACTCCTCCTCGCTGGCCAGGCGGCCCTGGGTATTGACCGAGAGCTGGAACTCGGTGCCCTTGGGGGCCGGCGAGGCGCCGACGACGCCGGCTGCCACCTGGGCGTTCTGCTCGCGGATCGCGGCCACCACATCGCCGGCCGTCATGCCGCGGCCGGCCAGCTTCTGCGGGTCCAGCCAGACCCGCATCGCATAGTCGCCGGAGCCGAACATCAGCACCGAGCCCATGCCGGGCACGCGCAAGAGCTCGTCGCGCACATTGAGCTGCGCGTAGTTGCGCAGGTACAGGGCGTCGCGGCTGTTGTCGGTGCTGACCATGTGCACCACCATGGTCAGATTGGGCGACTGCTTCTCGGTCGTCACGCCGATCTGGCGCACGATCTCTGGCAGGCGCGGCAGCGCGCGGTTGACCCGGTTCTGCACCGCGGTCTCGGCGGCCTCCGGGTTGGTGCCGATCTTGAAGGTGACGGTCAGTGTCATGCCGCCGTCGCCGGTGGCCTGGCTGTCGAAGTACAGCAGGTTCTCCAGACCGTTGATCTGTTCCTCCAGCGGCGTGGCCACGGTCTCGGAGATCACGCGCGGATTGGCGCCGGGGAACTGTGCGCGCACGACGATTTGCGGCGGCGCGACCTCGGGATACTCGNCGGTCTCGGAGATCACGCGCGGATTGGCGCCGGGGAACTGTGCGCGCACGACGATTTGCGGCGGCGCGACCTCGGGATACTCGGAGATCGGCAGCTGGAAGATCGCCAGCAGACCGACCAGGAAGATGAAGATCGACAGCACGGTCGCGAAACGCGGCCGGTCGATGAAAAAGCGTGAGATGTCCATGGGGCTTGCCTCGCGCTCGGTCTTACTTGGAGGCAGCAGCGGCCGGTGCCGGCGCGGCTGCGGGAATCGGCATGCCCTTGTCGTCCACCTTCAGCTGCTGCGGCGTCACCGGGGCGCCGGGGAAGGCGCGCAGCAGGCCGTCGACGATGACCAGCTCACCGGGCTTGACGCCCTCGACCACCCGCATGCCGTCGATCAGCACGCCGGGCTTGACCTCGCGCGGCTGGACGATGTTGTTGGCGCCGACGACCAGCACGACCTTGCGGGTCTGGTCGGTGCTGATCGCGCGCTCGGCCACCAGGGTGGCCTGGTAGCTGCCCGAGCCGACCAGCTTGATGCGGGCCAGCAGGCCCGGCGTGAACAGGCCGGCCTTGTTGTCGAACACCGCACGGCCTCGGATGGACGCGGTGGCGGGGTTCAGGCGGTTGTCGACGAAGTCCATCCGCCCCTCGTGCGGGAAGCCGGTCTCGTTGGACAGGCCCATCAGCACCTTGTTGCCTTCGCTGCTGCGCTGCGAAGGCATGCTGCCGTTGCGGGCCGCGCGCACGTACTTCAGGTAGGTGGCCTCGCTGGCGTCGAAATAGGCGTGAATCTTGTCGCTCGAGACGACGGTGGTCAGCACCGGATCACCGACGCCGATCAGGTTGCCCGCCGTGACATTGGCGCGCGAGCTGCGGCCGGCCACCGGTGCGGTGATGCGGGTGAATTCGAGGTTCAGCTTGGCTTGCACAAGAGCGGCCTCGGCGGCCTTGGTGTTGGCCTCGGCATTGCGGGTGGCGGCGCGCAGCTGATCGATCTCCTGCTGGCTGACGCCCTGGATCGCGACCAGCTTTTGCGCACGGGCCAGTTCGCTGGCGCTGAGTTCGGTCTGGGTGCGGGTGGCCGCGAGCTGGGCCTCGGCGCGAGCGACCTCGGCGGCGAAGGGCCGCGGGTCTATGCTGAACAAGGGCTCGCCTTTCTTGACCAGCTGGCCCTCGCGGAAATGCACCTTGTCCAGCGTACCGGCCACGCGGGAGCGGATCTCCACGGTGTCGGGCGCTTCCAGCCGCGCGGTGAATTCGTCGAATTCCTGCACCTCGCGCTGCACGGCCGGCGCCACCGACACCGCCGGCGGGCCGCCGGCATGCTGCTGCTGCTCCGCCGTGCTCTGGCCGCAGCCGCTGACCAGGGCCGCGATCATCGCGCCGAGCAGGCTTATTGGTGTTGGGATGGCCGTGGCCGGATTCCGGCCCTTCTGTTTGTTCACGCTATCAGTCCTGGATACCCTCCTGCGACGCGCCCGTCCGCCTGAGGGCGGACCGTCGGCGGACCAGGCGCGACTGTAGGGGCTAGCCCCTAATCCGCCCACTCCCTAAGGTCATGCCTACTGACATCAGCATGGCAGTAGTCCAGCCGTCCTGTGCGATCTGGCCCGGAAAAAGAAAAAGGGCCCCGCAGGGCCCTTGGTGAACAAAAAAGCAGCGCAGGGCTTACTTCTTGCCCTTCTTCTTGCCCTTGCCATCGTCGGCCGGGGCTGCAGCAGCCACGATCACCTCTTCGGCGACCGGTGCCACGGCGGTGGCCACGGCGGGGTTCGGCTTGCCGTGGGTCACGACCTTGACGCCGGCGGGCAGCTTCAGGTCATTGACGTGCAGCGAGTGACCCAGGGTCAGGCCGCTCAGGTCCACCTCGATGAACTCGGGCAGTTGCTGGGCCAGGCAGGTGATGGCCAGCTCAGTGATCACGTGGTTGACCGTGCACTTGTCGGTCTTCACGGCCACCGAGGTTTCCTCGCCGATGAAGTGCAGCGGGATCTTCTTGGTGATCTTGGTGCTGCCGTCCACGCGCTGGAAGTCAGCGTGCAGCACTTGCGGCTTGTACGGGTGCATCTGGTAGTCACGCAGCAGCACTTGCGAGACGGCGCCGTTCAGTTCCATCTCGAGGATGGTGCTGTGGAAGGCTTCCTTCTTCATGGCGTGGAACAGCGCGTTGTGGTCCAGCTCGATCATTGCGGGCTCGCCGGCACCGAAGACGATGCCAGGCACCTTGCCTGCAATGCGCAGGCGGCGGCTCGCTCCGGTCCCCTGCAATGTGCGCTCAAAAGCGACGAATTTCATAACGTACTCCAATATGGATGAGCGCCCGCGACCAGGCTGCTCGGTGATGCAGCCTGTAGCGGCTGCGGCTTTGACGCTTGCCCGAGGGCAGGCGATCAGAAATTGTTGTTCTGCTCGCTGAGATTGGCCGGCACCGAAGGTGCCGGACTACTCGGACTGATCAGAAGTTGTTGTTTTGCTCCGAGAACAGCGAGGTGACCGACTCGCCGTCCGAGATGCGGCGAATCGTCTCGGCGAACAGAAAGGCCACCGACAGCTGGCGGATCTTGCCGCAGGCCTTGGCGGCGTCGGACAGCGGAATGGTGTTGCTGATCACGACCTCGTCGAGCTGCGAGCCCGAGATGCGCTCGATCGCCGGGCCCGACAGGATGGGGTGGGTGCAATAGGCGAAGACGCTCTTGGCGCCGCGGTCCTTCAGTACCTCGGCGGCTTTCACCAGGGTGCCGGCGGTGTCGATCATGTCGTCCATGATCACGCAGTTGCGGCCGTCGATCTCGCCGATCACATGCATCACTTCGGAGACATTGGCGGCCGGGCGGCGCTTGTCGATGATGGCCAGGTCGCAACCCAGCTGCTTGGCCAGCGCGCGGGCGCGCACCACGCCGCCGACATCGGGGCTGACCACGACCAGGTTCGAGTAGTTGCGGGCCTTCAGGTCCGACAGCAGCACCGGGCTGGCGTAGATATTGTCGACCGGGATGTCGAAGAAGCCCTGGATCTGGTCGGCGTGCAGGTCCATCGTCAGCAGGCGCTCGACGCCGACGGTCTCCAGCAGATCGGCCACCACCTTGGCCGAGATCGGCACACGGGTGCTGCGGGGGCGGCGGTCCTGGCGGGCGTAGCCGTAGTAGGGGATCACGGCGGTGATGCGGCGAGCGCTGGCGCGCTTCAGGGCATCGACCATGATCAGCAGTTCCATCAGGTTCTCGTTGGTCGGCGCGCAGGTCGGCTGGATCACGAACACGTCGCGAGCACGCACGTTCTGCTGGATCTCGACGGTGACTTCGCCATCGGAAAAGCGACCGACCACGGCGCGTCCGAGCTCTAGGCCCAGATGGGTGGCGATTTCCTGGGAGAGAACCGGATTGGCGTTACCGGTGAAGAGGACGGTATTGAGCAGCACGAGCGGGCCATCCTTTGAATCAATGGCCCCGTGGCCAGCCCAGCGGGTCCCGGAGGTGAACAACTAAAGAAATTTGGCAGGGGCGGAAGGATTCGAACCTGCGCATGTCGGAATCAAAATCCGATGCCTTAACCAACTTGGCGACGCCCCTACACAGGACACTGCAGAGCTGCAGCACCCTATAACCTTGCTCAGTCTTCGGCCCATCCGCACAGCGGGTGAACGTCCAAACTGCGGCACATCTTAGCAACCCATCCGGTGGGCAGATCAGACATGCCATCTTTCCCGCCTGCTGCCGTATCCACTCTCGCGAATACCGCGCTGCCCGAGCCCGTCATCCGGCTATTGCCGAACCGTTCCTCTAGCAGTTGCAGAGCCTGGACCACTTCGGGGCAGCTTGCCTCGGCCGGTTTTTGCAGGTCGTTTCGACCAAAACCATTCGCCAGCAGCGCCACACCTTCTGCATCCAATCTCACCACATCAGCTGCTTGCGACTCTGACAAAACATCCCGTGAACTACTTGCTGTTGCACTCAATGTTTCGTTTTTGTCTTCGCTGCTATTGTGTGCAGGAAAGCCCGCTACTATAGCCACGGATTTTGATCTTGCCAAGAGGGGGCTCGAAAATATTTGCTGTGTCGAGATGCCGGTGGGCGGTTTGAGCACGGCAAAGCCCAGCGGCGGCAGGGTGATCGGGTGCAGGATCTCGCCGATGCCCTCGACAAAGGCATTGCGTCCGCCGATGAAGAAGGGCACATCGGCGCCCAGCTTCAGGCCCAGCGCCAGCAGACGCGAGCGTGGCCAGTTCAGGTCCCAGAGCCGGTTCAGCGCCAGCAGGGTGGAGGCGGCATCCGAGGAGCCGCCGCCCATGCCGGCGCCGGCCGGCAGGCGTTTCTCCAGATGGATGTCGGCCCCGAAGCCGCAGCCGCTCTCGGTCTGCAGCAGGCGCGCGGCGCGCAGGCAGAGATCGTCGGCGGGCAGGGCGGCCGCCGCATGGTCGCCATCATGACGGGCCAGTTGGCCGTCGCTGCGGCGTTCGAAGTGCAAGGTGTCGGCCCAGTCGATCAGCGCAAAGATCGACTGCAGCAGGTGGTAGCCGTCGGGCCGCTTGCCGACCACATGCAGGAACAGGTTCAGCTTGGCCGGGGCCGACACATCGTAGAGAGCGAGAGGCATAGGTACAAAAAGGAATCAGCGCTCCAGGCGGGCGCGCAGGGTGACGGCAGGCGCGGCCTGGCGCTTGGCCAGCACCAGGCCGGTATCGAACCGGGACAGATCGACCTGCCAGCCGAGCTGCGAGAAGCCGCCGCCGGCCAGGGTTTCGCTGGCTGCGCCGGGCCAGGGCCGGCCGCGCAGCCAATCGAACAGCGCGGCCACCGGGATCGCCTCGCCCAGCAGTTCGCGGCTCAGCGCGTCCAGATCATCGAAGCGGCGCTCTTCCTTGGGGGTCTGCAGCCGCACCTCGCTGCGTGACCACAGCGCGCGCGCCAGCAGGCTGCCCAGCGGCGTGCTGAGTTCCAGCTGCCCGGCGCTCGGCGAGCCCCTCAGCTCGAAGGCGGCATTGCCGCCCTGGCCACCTTCGACCAGCACCGAGAGCCGGCCGCTGAGGCTCAGATCGCCTTCGGTGGGGATGTGAACCGGCGGGGGCTGCAGCCCGGCGCAGGCACTGAGCAAGACCGCCAGTGCCAGGCCGGCCCAGCGTCGGCTCATCGGCCGGCCTTCAGGCGCTGGCGGGTCTCGCGCAGGGCCTCGTTCTTGGGGTCGCGCTTGGCGCCTTCGCCCCAGACCTTGCGGGCCTCTTCCTGCTGGCCGCTGACCCACAGCACCTCGCCCAGATGGGCAGCGATCTCGGCATCGGGCCGCGACTGATAGGCCTGGCGCAGCAGGCGCAGCGCCTCCGCGTGATTGCCCATGCGGTATTCGACCCAGCCCAGGCTGGCGACGATAAAGGGCTCGCTGGGCGCGTACTGCAGCGCCTTGGCGATCAGGGTCTTGGCCTCGGGCAGGCGCTCGTTGCGCTCGGCCAGCGAGTAGCCCAGCGCGTTGTAGGCGTGGTAGTGCTCGGGCTTGATCTCCATCACGCGGCGCAGCAGCTGCTCCATCTCGTCCATGCGTCCGAGCTTCTCGGACATCATGGCCTGCTCGTAGAGCAGGTCGGCATCGGCCGGGAAGCGGGTATTGGCCTGGGCCAGCACCTGGTGAGCGGCCTCCCATTGGCGTGCATCGCGCAGCAGCTGGGACTCGGCCATCAGCGTGGCGCGTGCATCCTCGTCGCGCTCGGTCGGCAGGGCCTGCAGCAGCGCACGGCCCTTGGCCAACTGGCCCTGGCGCGCCAGCAGCGAGGCGCGGCGATAAGTGACCTCCAGCGCGCGCTGCGGGTTGTCGATGCGCGCCAGCCAGGCCTCGGCCGCCTTCAGGTCGCCGCGCATCTCGGCCGCCTGGGCCAGCAGCAGCCAGGCCTGCTGGCGGGAGTCCTTGTTGCCGTCCTTGTCGTCAAGCCGCTCCAGAAAGGCCTGCAAGGCCTTCTCGGCCGCCTCGGGATGGCGCAGGTCCAGCTCCAGCGCACCCAGCACATACCAGGGCTGGCTGTCGTCCGGCCTGGCCTGGGTGACGATGCGGAACTCGCGAGCCGCGTCGGCGGCGCGCTGGGCGCGTGCCAGCGCGCGGCCGTAGGCCAGGCGCAGATCGTAGTGATCGGGCTTGGCCTGCAGGCGGGCGGCGATCAGGCTCTCGGCCTCGGGCTTGCTCGGCAGCAGATCCAGCGCCAGCAGCAGCGGCTCATCGGCCTCGGGGAAGTCCTTGGCGGCGGTCTGGGTCAGGTTCAGGGCCTTGTCCGCCTGCTCGGCGCTCAGCGCCAGCCGGCCCTGCACCAGCAAGGCCATCATGCGGGTGGCCGGCTGCGCGGACGCTGCCTCCAGCACCGGGGCCAGCGCGGCATAGACCCGCTTGGGCTCGGGTGCGCGCTGGAACAGGCGCGGGATCGAGGCCAGCACCACATTGCGCTGCGGCTCGGGCGTGATCGCCAGCATGCTGCGCAGCGGCGCCACCACTTCCTCCGGCTTGTTCAGCGCCACCAGCAGCTGTATCACCATCTGGTGCGCCTCGACCGAGTCGGGGATGGCCTCGCGCCAGGCGCGGGCGGCGATCAGGGCCTGGTCGCCGGCGCGGGCCTGCAGCGCGATATTGACGACGCGGCGGTAGAGCTCGCCGTCGCTGGTGCGGCGCGCCGCATCGAGCAGCACCTGGAAGGCCACGCCGGGCTGGCCCGAGCGCAGCTCCATCTCGCCGACCAGCAGCTGATAGAACAGCGGCGCGTCCAGATCGGAGTTGCTGGGCGTGGGCGCACTGGCCGCCGTGCTGGCCTGGGCCAGCGGGCTCAGCAAGGCCAGCACAACAAGGCCGGAGGCCGCCAGCAGCCGGGCCGGGCCGGTCGGGCGAGGGAAGAACTTGGGCATGACAGCTCCTGAGAACAGCGTTCGTGTTGCGCCCACTATGCAAGCGCCACATTGCTGGATTGTTGTTGATTCTAGAAGTGCGCCCCCGGACCAGGGCCATGCCAGAGGCCACTTATCATCCGCGCCATGCCCGAACTGCCCGAAGTCGAAGTCACCCGCCGCAGCTTTGCCGATGCGATCGCCGGCGCGCGCGTGCAAGGGGTGCGCCTGGGCAAGCCGCTGCGCTGGCCGCTGGGCGTGGCCGAGCAGGCGCTGCTGGGCCGCGAGGTCGGCGCGGTGACACGGCGCGGCAAATACCTGTGGCTGCCCCTGCATGGCGGTGGCGAAGGCGCAGGTTCTCGGGGCGGCGGCCTGCTGCTGCACCTGGGCATGTCGGGCTCGCTGGCCTTCCAGACCCGGCCGGCCGAGCCGGGGCCGCACGACCATTTCGATCTGCGCACCAGCCAGGGCCTGCTGCGGCTGAATGACCCGCGGCGCTTTGGCGCCGTGGTCTGGTCCGAATCGCTGGAGCAGGGGCCGGCGGCCAAGCTGCTGGCCGGCCTCGGGCTGGAGCCCTTCGACCCGCGTTTTGACGGCCCGCATCTGAAAGTGGGCCTGTCGGGCCGCCGTGTCGCCGTCAAGCAGGCCCTGCTGGCCGGCGACATCGTCGTCGGCGCCGGCAATATCTACGCCTGCGAGGCCTTGTTCCTGGCCGGCATCGACCCGCGCGCCCAGGCCGGCCGCCTCAGCGGCCCGCGCTGCGCACGCCTGGCCGCCGCAGTGCGCCAGGTGCTGG
>NZ_JAQOWX010000148.1:793-11471 GCF_028462495.1 Paucibacter sp. XJ19-41 | reverse complement strand
ATCGCGGGCAGGGCGGTCGAGCGGCGCGAGGGGAAGAAGGCGAAACGCTGGATGCCCATCGCCGTGACCAGGCGGGCGAACTGATCCTCGACCACATCGGCCAGCGCGCCGACGATCAGCAGCTCGGGCTCATGAGGCTGGATGGAGATGGGCAGCACCGGCACCAACGCCGCCAGGCAGGCGTCCTCGCCCTGGGTGAAGGTGGTCTCGATGCCGCTGCCCGAGTAGTTCAGCACCCGCACCTGGGGCATGAAGCGCTCGCTCAGGCGGCCGGCGGCGCGCGACAGGTCCAGCTTGATGACCTCGGACGGGCAGGAGCCCACCAGGAACAGCAATCGGATATCCGGCCGGCGCTCCAGCAGGCGCTGGACCACCCGGTCCAGCTCGTCCTGTGCATCGGCCAGTCCGGCGAGGTCGCGCTCGTCGAGGATGGCGGTCGCGAAGCGTGGCTCGGCGAAGATCATCACGCCGGCGGCCGACTGGATCAGATGCGCGCAGGTGCGCGAACCGACCACCAGGAAGAAGGCGTCCTGCATCTTGCGGTGCAGCCAGATGATGCCGGTCAGGCCGCAGAAGACCTCGCGCTGGCCACGCTCCAGCAGCACCGGGGCGTCGCTGCAGCCCTGGTCCAGCTGGATCGGAATGACGGCGCTCATGTCGCCGCTCCGGCCGCCAGGCTGGCCGCATGGTCGAGTCGCGCNCGGAATGACGGCGCTCATGTCGCCGCTCCGGCCGCCAGGCTGGCCGCATGGTCGAGTCGCGCCATGCGCAGCTTCCAGATGAACTGGGCGGCATTGATCACATAAGCGGTGTAGGCGGCCAGGGCCAGCCACATCTGCTGCTGGCTGCCGAGCGAGCCGGTGGTCCAGGCCAGCACATAGGCGGTGTGCAGCGCCAGCACCAACATGCTGAACATGTCCTCCCAGTAGAAGGCCGGCGCGAACAGCCAGCGGTCGAACACCACCTTCTCCCAGATGCAGCCGGTCACCATGATGGTGTAGAGCGTCAGCGTCTTGACCAGCACCGAGAGTGCGGCGGCCTGCTCGCCCTGGCCCGTCATCAGGAAGCGGACCACCAGCACCAGGCTGACCAGGAACACCAGGAACTGCAGCGGCGCCAGCAGGCCCTGGACCAGTGTCCAGACGCTGGCATCGCGGCGCTCGCGCTCCTGCGGTGTGTACAGCGCGGTACGTACAGCGGGTGAAGCGGCTTGATTCAGCATGGAGCCGAATCTAGGCCTGCCCCCAGCATCTGTCAATTAGAATTGACGTAAACAAAACTAGACATTTTTCTGCCAATGGGGAAAATCAGCTTGACGCCGACCGCGACGGCACCGAAAGTCGGACGCGCTGCAGATGTCAATGCGAACTGACTGCGGCGCCGAGGCATAACGACAAAGAGCGACAAAGAGTTCAGGACGAGACAAAACGGTTAGCAGTAGCGATCACTGACGCTGCCCAGCGCCGAGAGCCGAGGCCAGTCTTCCCCGGTTGCTCAGAGTGAGCCTTGCTGCCAATCCACCCACGAGGAGATACGTGGTGGCTGGATGGACACACAATCGACTGGCCAAGCGCCAGCAAGCACCGCTGCCCGCAGCAGACGGTTCCCGCAGCGGCAGTGCAACGGGCGATGAATCGCTGCACCGACCCGATCCGCCGACGCTGGCCGAGCTGCTGGCGCGCAAGAGCGCCGAGCTGGTCGGCCAGCCGCGGCAGCTGAGCTTTGACGAGGAGCGGCCGCGGCTGAGCTCGCCGCATCTGGTGGCCAGCAACACGGGGCAGGACATGCAGCTCTCGCGCATCGTCGAGCTGGAGATCATCCCGCGCCTGATGCTGATGCACAGCACCCAGCCGCTGCAGAACCGCCCACCCTTGCCGGCCATGGTGCTGACCGTGGACCATGTGCACACCCTGGCCCATCTGTCGGCCGAGGGTGAATCGGACAGCGCCGGCAGCTATGTGCGGGCCCTGCTGGACGCCGGTGCCTCGCAGGAGCAGGTGTTTCTCGACCTGCTGGCGCCCTGCGCACGCTGGCTGGGCCAGATGTGGGACGACGACCGCTACGATTTTTCGCAGGTGACGATTGCCTTGTGGCGCTTGCAGCGGGTGCTGCACGAGCAGGGCAGCCGCTTCAACCAGGTCGTGCAGCCCGACGCCGACAGCCATCGCGCCCTGCTGGCCGCCGTGCCGGGCGCGCAACATACCTTTGGTGTGATCATGGCGGCCGAGTTCTTCAGCCGGGCCGGCTGGGACGTCGAATGTGACCCCAAGGCCAGCTGGCCGGACCTGCAAGCCCGTCTGAATGGCGGCTGGTTCGATATGTTCGGACTGTCAATCGCAACTGGCGACAGCATCGCCCATGTAGCGTCTGCTATCCTTGACATGCGAGAAGCGTCGGCCAACCCGCTGATTTTTGTGATGGTCGGGGGGCCGATGGCGGCTGAACTGCCGAATCTGGCGGCGCTTTGCGGCGCCGACGCGATGGCTTGCGAGGCTGGCAGCGCGGTGGCAACCGCCAACTGCGGTGTCGGCAGGCGCGTCAAGCAAGCTTGACGTCAAGTGGACGCATTATCCTTCTCGTTCACCCCAGTCTTCACCCGTCCCGGCAGCAGTTGATGCCGCCTCTTGCAACTCAGGGAGCTCGATGCAGAACCTTGGCACATCGGCCGATCAGCTGTTTGAAGCTCCCGAGCTGTACTTCTCCGACCTGAATGCCGACGTCCTGGCTGCGGCGGTCTCCGCTGCGGCCGATCTGGCCCTGGTGCTGGACAACCAAGGTGTGATCCGCGACATCTCGCTGGGCACCAGCCATACCAAGGAGCTCGGCGAGCTGCGCCAGTGGGTCGGGCGGCGCTGGGTCGAGACCGTCACGGTCGAGAACCGCGCCAAGATCAGCGCGATGCTGGCCGCGGCGGCCGGCGGCGCCGGCCCGGAGCTGCAGGGCCAGCGGCCCGAGCGCCAGGTCAACCATCCGCTCGCCGGCGGGCTGGATCTGCCGGTCAGCTACAGCCTGGTGCCTATGGGCGTGCAGGGCCGCATGCTGGCGCTGGGCCGCGATCTGCGCGAGGTCGCCGCCGTCCAGCAGCGCCTGATCGACGCGCAGCAGTCGATGGAGCGCGACTACCTGCGCCTGCGCCACACCGAGGCCCGCTACCGCCTGCTGTTCGAGGCGGTCGACGAGGCGGTGCTGGTGCTCGATGCCGGCTCGCTGGTGGTGTTCGAACACAATGCCGCGGCGGCCCGGCTGCTGGGCGATTCGAGCAAGCGCATCGTCGGCCGCGCCTTCACCGAGCTGCTGGCGGTGGAGAGCCAGGCCGAGTCCTATGCCAAGTTCTCGCAGGCCCGCAGCGCCGGCCGCAGCGACGAGATGACGGTGCGCCTGGCCCATGGCCATGTGGAGCTGAAGCTGGCCGCCACCTTGTTCAAGCAGGACAGCACCAGCTCGCTGCTGGTGCGCCTGTCGCCGCTGCACGCCGGCCCGGCGGCGGCCGGCCGCGCGCCCGAGGCCCCCTCGCTGCTGAGCGTCGTCAATGCGATGCCCGATGCCTTTGTGCTGACCGATATGCAGGGCCGCATCCTGAGCGCCAACCAGGCCTTCAGCGACATGCTGCAGCTGGCGGTGGGCGAGTCGGTGCAGGGCCAGTCGCTGGACCGCTGGCTGGGGCGCTCCTCGGTGGATCTGAATGTGCTGATCGGCAATCTGCGCCAGCACGGCGTGCTGCGCCTGTTCCCGACTACTCTGCGCAGCGGCTATGGCGAGCCCGGCGCGGTCGAGATCTCGGCGGTGGCGGTGCCCGATGGTCCGCAGGCCTGCCTGGGCTTCTCGATTCGCGATGTGGCGCGGCGCCTGCCGGCCGAGGGCCGCTCGAACCGCCAGCTGCCGCGCTCGGCCGATCAGCTGACCGGGCTGGTGGGACGCTTGCCGCTGAAGGACATCGTCGGCGAAACCACCGACCTGATCGAGCGCCTGTGCATCGAGGCGGCGCTGGAGCTGACGCGCGACAACCGCGCCTCGGCCGCCGAGATGCTGGGCCTTTCGCGGCAAAGCCTGTACGTCAAGCTGCGTCGCTACGGCATCCAGGACATGGGCGGCGGGCCGAACGGCGACTGAGCCTCTGCGCGGCATTTTGCCGTGACGCATGAGAGTGTAAATTAAACTTGACAACCCGCTGCGTCAGCCCAGAATAGGGCTATGCAGCGCCCCGCACTGTCCGCAGTCACCGAACTGCTCAAGCCCATCACCTGGTTCCCGCCGATGTGGGCTTTTGCTTGCGGGGTCGTGGCCTCGGGCATGCCGGCCGAAGGGCGCTGGCCGCTGATCATCGCCGGCGTGCTGCTCGCCGGCCCCTTTGTCTGCGCCACCAGCCAGGCGGTCAATGACTGGTTCGACCGCCATGTCGATGCGATCAACGAGCCGCAGCGGCCCATCCCCTCGGGCCGCATGCCGGGCCGCTGGGGCCTCTATATCGCGCTGATCTGGACCCTGCTGTCCGTGCTGCTGGCCTGGCAGCTCGGCCAGGCCGCGTTCCTGGCGGCCTTGTTCGGCCTCGCGCTGGCCTGGGCCTATAGCGCGCCGCCGCTGCGGCTCAAGCGCAATGGCTGGTGGGGCAATGCCGCCTGCGGCCTGTGCTACGAGGGTCTGGCCTGGATCACCGGCGCGGCCGTGATGGCGATGGGCGAGTGGCCCGGTGCCCGCTCGCTGGCGCTGGCCCTGCTGTACAGCGCCGGGGCCCACGGCATCATGACCCTGAACGATTTCAAGTCCATCAAGGGCGACCGCCAGATGGGCATCGCCTCGCTGCCGGTGATCCTCGGCGCCTCGGGCGCGGCCTATGTGGCCTGCATCGTGATGGCCACGCCGCAGGTCATCGTGGCCCTGCTGCTGTGGCATTGGGGCCAGGGCTGGCATGGCCTCGCGGTGGCTGGCTTGGCTGGGGTGCAACTGCTGATGATGCGTCGCTTTGTGGCCCAGCCGGTGGAGCGCGCCGTCTGGTACAGCGGGGCCGGCGTGCCGCTGTTCGTCTCGGGCATGCTGGTCAGCGCCTTTGCGCTGCGAGGGGCGCTGGCATGAGCCCCCGCCCGGCCGCTCCGAAGGGGGCTCGCACCGCAGTGCCCAGCACGGAGGTTATCCAATGAGCGCACGCAACTTCGGCTGGCTCGGTGTGTTCCGCCTGGGCCTGGTGCAGGCCAGCCTCGGTGCCATCGTCGTGCTGACCACCTCGACCCTGAACCGCGTGATGGTGGTCGAGCTGGCGCTGCCGGCGCTGCTGCCGGGCCTGTTGCTGGCGCTGCACTATCTGGTGCAGATCAGCCGGCCGCGCATGGGCCATGGCTCCGACCTGGGCCAGCGCCGCACGCCCTGGATCATCGGTGGCATGTTCACCTTGGGCTTTGGCGGCTGGCTGGCCGCGCTGGCCACCGTCTGGATGGGCAGCAGCCCGGCCGCCGGCATCGCGCTGGCCCTCGTGGCCTACAGCCTGATCGGCCTGGGTGTCGCGGCCAGCGGCACCTCGCTGCTGGTGCTGCTGGCCACGCGCGTCGCGCCGGAGCGCCGCGCGGCGGCGGCCACCACGGTCTGGATCATGATGATTGCCGGCTTTGTCGTGACCGCCGGCGTGGCCGGCAGCCTGCTCGACCCCTATTCGCCGACGCGCCTGATGTGGGTGGCCGGCGGCGTGGCGCTGGCGGCGCTGGGCCTGACGACGCTGGCCCTGCTCGGGCTTGAAGGCACGAGACAAGACCTGACCCCGGCCGCCGAACGTCCGGCGCCGGCGGACTTCAAGGCGGCGCTGTCCGAGGCCTGGACCGAGCCGCGCGCGCGCCGCTTCACGATCTTCGTCTTCGTCTCGATGCTGGCCTTCAGCATGCAGGACTTGGTGCTGGAGCCCTTTGCCGGCCTGGTGTTCGGCCTCAGCCCCGGGGCGACGACGCGGCTCTCGGGCCTGCAGCATGGCGGCGCGTTGCTCGGCATGCTGCTGGCCGCTGCGGCCGGCAGCCACTGGGCCGGGCGGCAATGGGGCACGCTACGGGGCTGGACGGTCTGGGGCTGTGTCGCCTCGGCGCTGGCCCTGGGCGGCCTGGTCTGCGCCGGCCTGGTGGGCCCGGCCTGGCCGCTGCGTGCCAATGTCTTTCTGCTGGGCCTGAGCACCGGCGCTTTTTCAATCGCCGCGATCGCTTCGATGATGGGCCTGGCCGGTGCTGCCGCTGGTTCCGATCAAGGCCATGAGGGCGTGCGCATGGGCTTGTGGGGCGCGGCCCAGGCGATCGCGTTCGCGCTGGGCGGTTTGCTGGGCAGCGCCGCCAGCGACCTGATGCGCTGGATGTTGACGGACGTGGGCCTGGCCTATGCGCTGGTCTTCTTTGTCGACGCGGCGCTGTTCGTCTGGGCCGCGCGCCTGGCGAGCCGGGTCGAGCCGGCGCGGGGGCCGCGCCCCGCTGTCTTCCTCGCTCAGCTGGAAAGGGCGCCATGAACAACAAGCCGCTGTCTGTGGACTACGACGCGGTGGTGGTCGGCGGCGGCCCCGCCGGCGCCACCGCCGCCGACGATCTGGCCCGCCAAGGCCTGCGCGTGCTGCTGCTGGACCGTGCCGGCCGCATCAAGCCCTGCGGCGGTGCGATCCCGCCCCGGCTGATCCAGGACTTCGCCATCCCCGACGAGATGCTGGTGGCCCGCGCTACGGCGGCCCGCATGGTCTCGCCGCAGGCGGCCAAGGTGGACATTCCCATCGAGGGCGGCTTTGTCGGCATGGTCGACCGCGAGCACTTCGACGAGTGGTTGCGCGAGCGTGCCAGAGCCCATGGCGCCGAGCGGCGCGAGGGCTCGTTCGAGCGACTGAGCCGCGACGCCGACGAGATCAGCGTCGTGCACTTCAGCCGCGAGGACGGCAGCGCCCACCGCGTGCGCACCCGCGCCGTGATCGGCGCCGATGGCGCCCGCTCCAAGGTCGCCAGCCAGGCCATCCCCGGGGCCGACCAGGGCCGCTTCGTGTTCGCCTATCACGAGATCGTCGCGCTGCCCGAGTCGCTACCGGCCGACTTTCTGGGCAGCCGCTGCGAGGTGCATTACTGCGGCGCGCTGTCGCCGGACTTCTATGGCTGGGTGTTCCCGCATGGCGCCAGCGTCAGCATCGGCACCGGCAGCGCCGACAAGGGCTTCTCGCTGCGCGGCGGGGTCAAGCAGCTGCGCGCCAGCGCCGGCCTGGCCCAGGCCCGCACCTTGCGCCGCGAGGGCGCACCAATCCCGATGAAGCCGCTGCCGCGCTGGGACAACGGCCGCGATGTGGTGCTGGCCGGCGATGCGGCCGGCGTCGTCGCGCCGGCCTCGGGCGAGGGCATCTATTACGCGATGCTGGGCGGCCGGCTGGCCGCCGAGGCGGTGCAGGCGCTGCTGCAGACCGGCGATGCCCGCTCGCTGAAGCTCGCCCGCCGGCGCTTCATGCGCGAGCATGGCCGGGTGTTCTGGATCCTCTCGATGATGCAGCGCTTCTGGTACAGCAGCGACAAGCGCCGCGAGCGCTTTGTCAGCATCTGCCGCGACCGCGATGTGCAGCAGCTGACCTTCGACGCCTATATGCACAAGCGCCTGGTGCGCGCCAAGCCGATGGCCCATGTGCGCATCTTCGTCAAGGACATGGCCCATCTGCTCGGGCTGGCGCGGGTCTGATGGCCATGCTCATGCCGGCCTCCCTCGACGAAGCGGCCCTGCTGCTGCACCTGGTCGATCTGGTGCTGCTCGTCAGCCTGCTGGAGCTGGCCTGGCTGCTGCTGCGCCGGCCGGCGGCGATCCGTGGCCTGCTGCCCAATCTGCTGGCCGGGCTGAGCCTGACGCTGGCGCTGCGTCTGGGCCTGGGCGGTGCCGGCCTGGCCTGGATCGCGCCCTGTCTGATGGCGGCCGGTGTGGCCCATCTGCTCGATCTGCAGGCCCGCCGCGCTGAACAAAAAATCCCCACACCCACCCACGCCCCCGGGCCAGGAAGGCAGTCATCATGAGCACAGCTCGCCGCTTATTCATCATCCAACTGATTCCCGTCGCCGGCGCTGGCCTGCTGGCGGGCCGCGCCTGGTCCCAGGCCATGGTCGACGAGAAGGATCCGCAGGCCGCCGCGCTGGGCTATGTGGCCGACGCCGCCAAGGTCGACAAGGCCAAATACCCGAAGTTCGCCGCCGGCCAGGCCTGCGCCAGCTGCGCGCTGTTCCAGGCCAAGGCCGGTGCGGCGTCCGGGCCTTGCCCCTTGTTCCCAGCCAAGCAGGTGTCAGCCAAAGGCTGGTGCAGTGCCTATGCGAAGAAGCCCTGAGCACGGCAGCCCGGCATGAGGCTGCTGCCGCCCGACCTGCCCGAGCGTGCCGCGCTGTCACTGGAGGTGCATGCGCGCCCCTCGGAGCCGCTGGCCGCGCCGGGCCGGGCCAGCTATCTGGCGGTGCTGGTCGATGCGGACGAGCGCGAGCGTGAGTTGGCGCATCTGGCGCGGCTGTGCCGCAGCCACGGCCAGCCCGCGCCGGCCGCCGATGCGGTGCACTGGAGCGGCACTGTCGGCGGCCTGCGCCTGAAGTGGGAGCGCCACGGCGAGTTCTCCAGCTACACGGTGCTGGCGGCGGCCGCCGCTGCGGCACCACCTTTTGGCGAGCCGGCGGCGGCCCAGTTGCTGCCCGGCTGGCTGGCCGGCGTGCCGGGGCTGACCGTCTATGCCGGCCATGCCGAGCTGCTGAACGCAGTGCCGACGCCGGCCGCCCTGCAGCAGGACTTCTTCGCCGGCCATGCGGTGGTCGGCAGCGAGGTCGGCGATGGCGCGGGCCTGGCCTATTCCGACTTCCTGATCCATGCCGACGGCTTTGGTCGCCTGGTGCTGGTGGACCAGGGCTTCACGCCGCTGATGGCCGGCCGCATGCTGCAGCGCCTGTTCGAGATCGAGGCCTACCGGATGATGGCCTTGTTGGCCTTTCCGGTGGCGCGCCGCCTGGCGCCGCGCATCCTCGCGATCGAGCGCGCACTGGCCGGGCTGACCGATGACATCGCCAGCGACGGCGGTCGCGACGAGACCCTGCTGCAGGAGCTGACCCGGCTGGCCGCCGAGGTCGAGAGCGGCCTGTCCGCCAGCCAGTTCCGTTTCGGCGCCTGCCGGGCCTATGCGGAGCTGGTGCGCACGCGCATTGCCGAGCTGCGCGAGCGCCGGCTCAGCGGCCTGCAGACCATCGATGAATTCATGTCGCGCCGCTTCACGCCGGCGGTCGCGACCTGCGCCACCGTGTCGCAGCGCATGCACGATCTGTCCGAGCGCGTGGCCCAGGCCAGCCATCTGCTGTCGACCCGCGTCGACATTGCGCGCGAGCATCAGAACCATGCACTGCTGGCCTCGATGGACCGGCGCGCCAAGCTGCAGCTGCGCTTGCAGCAGACGGTCGAGGGCCTGTCGATTGCCGCCATCGTCTACTACATGGCCGGCGTGGCCGGCTATCTGGCCAAGGGCGGGCGCTCGCTGGGCGCGCCGCTCGATGTCGATCTCTTCGTGGGCCTCAGCGTGCCGCTGCTGGCCTTGCTGGCTTACGGGGCCGTGCGGCGTGCGCGACGGCGTGCGCGTGACAACGAGGCCATCTGAAACTTCATGAGCACCCCATTCCCTTTCTCCGCCATCGTCGCGCAAGACGAGATGAAGCTGGCCATCCTGATTGCGGCGGTCGAGCCGGCCATCGGCGGCCTGCTGGTGCTCGGTGATCGCGGCACCGGCAAGTCCACCGCGGTGCGCGGCCTGGCGGCCCTGCTGCCGAAGATGCGGGCGGTGCAGGGCTGCCGCTATCACTGCGATCCGACCTCATCCTCGCTGTGCGAGGACTGCGCGCGGCGGAAGACCGGCGCGCGCCTTAAGACCGAGGAGCTGCCGGTGCCGGTGGTCGACCTGCCGCTGGGCGCCAGCGAAGACCGCGTGCTGGGCGCGCTGGACCTGGAGCGGGCGCTGTCGCAAGGCATCAAGGTCTTCGAGCCGGGCCTGCTGGCGCGCGCGCACCGCGGCTTTCTCTATATCGACGAGGTCAATCTGCTGGAAGACCATCTGGTCGACCTGCTGATCGATGTCGCCGCCTCGGGCGAGAACGTGATCGAGCGCGAGGGCCTGAGCGTGCGCCACCCGGCGCGCTTCGTGCTGGTGGGCAGCGGCAATCCGGAGGAGGGCGAGCTGCGGCCGCAGCTGCTGGACCGCTTCGGCCTGTCGGTCGAGGTGAAGACGCCGACCGAGATCGCGCAGCGGGTCGAGGTGGTGCGCCGCCGCGATGCCTTCGAGCGCGACCCGGCCGGCTTTGCCGCGCTGTGGGCCAAGCAGGACGTCAAAGTGCGGCGGCAGATCCTGCAGGCCCGCGAGCGTCTGCCCGAGGTCGTCGTCGGCGATGCCGTCCTCTACCGGGCCTCCGAGCTCTGCGTGGCCGTCAACAGCGACGGCCTGCGCGGCGAGCTGACGTTGATGCGCGCCGCCCGCGCGCTGGCGGCGCTGCAGGCCGCGCCCGAGGTGACGCAAGCGCACCTGCGCCAGATCGCGGTACCGGCGCTGCGCCACCGGCTGCGCCGCAATCCGCTCGATGACACGGGCTCGGCCGAACGCATCGAACGATCGGTAGGCGAGCTGTGGAACTGACCGAGCTTGATGCCGGCCAGCAGGCCATCTGCCTGCTGGCCGTCGACCCGCAAGGGCTGG
>NZ_JAQOWX010000148.1:0-637 GCF_028462495.1 Paucibacter sp. XJ19-41 | reverse complement strand
GCCGGCCAGCGGCCTGCGGGCCGTCGACCCGCAAGGGCTGGGCGGCCTGTGTCTGCGCGGCCCCGCCGGCCCGGCCCGTGATGCGCTGCTCGCCAGCCTGCGCCGCTTGCTGCCGCCCGAAGCGCCGTGGCGGCGCCTGCCGCTGCAGATCGATGACGAGCGCCTGCTCGGTGGCCTGGACCTCGGCCTGAGCCTGGCGGCCGGCCGGCCGGTGGCGCAGGCTGGCTTGCTGGCCGAGGCCGATGGCGGCGTGCTGCTGCTGGCTATGGCCGAGCGCTGCGACGCCGGCCTGGCGGCCAAGCTGGCATCGGTGCTGGAGCAGCAGGGCGCCTCTCGCTTCTGCATCGTGGCGCTCGATGAAGGGCAGTCGACCGAGGAGCAAGTGCCGGCCAGCCTGCTGGAGCGGCTGGCGCTGATCGCCAGCCCGGCTGCGCCGGAGCTGGGCGCGGTCTTCGACTCGCCTGCCGAGCGTCAGCTCTTGTTGCCTTTCGATCTCGCTGCGGCGCGGCAGCGCCTGGCCCATATCGCTTACGACGAAGCCACCGTCCAGGCCCTGTGCGGCACCGCCGCCGCGCTGGGCCTGGTGTCGCTGCGCCCGCCCTGGCAGGCCTGGCGCGCGGCCTGCGCGGCGGCGGCC
>NZ_JAQOWX010000147.1:0-11567 GCF_028462495.1 Paucibacter sp. XJ19-41 | reverse complement strand
GGGCCGAGCGCGGGTCGCTGCCCATCATCTGCAGCAGCAGCTCGGCGCTGCGCAGCGCGCTGTCGGCGCGGCCGTAGTTGCGCATCTTGATCGAGGCCAGCGCGCTGGCATAGCGCGCGCCGAGCTGCTCGAAGCCATTGCCGGCCGTGCCGCCGCGGCTGTCGCGCACGCCGGCGTCGAGCTCCTGCAGCTTGGTCCAGGTCTCGGCGCGCGGGTCCATCAGCACCCGCGAGCGCGCCGCCATCAGCGCATGCAGGGCCAGGCCATGCGGCCGCTCCATCGTGCCGGTGCCCAGGCGCGCGCGCGCCTCGCCGATGCGTTCGCTGGTCAGTGGGTGGGAGCGCAGATAGGGGTAATTGCCGGCGTCCATCAGATGGTAGGCCTGCTCCATGCGCTCGAACATGCTGGCCATGCCCGAGGGCGCATAGCCGGCCTGGGTCATGAAGTTGAAGCCGACGCGGTCGGCCTCGCGCTCCATATCGCGCGAGAAGCTCAGCGAGGCGGCGGCCGCGACGGCCTGGCTGCCGACGATGGCGGCCTGGGCCGCATCGGGGCTGCCCGAGCGCGAGGCCACCAGCAGGCCGGCGATCAGGCCGGCGGTGGCCAGGAGGCTGTTGCGCGAGTCGCCGGCGATGCGGCGCGCGATATGGCGCTGGGTGATGTGGGCCAGCTCATGGCCGAGCACCGAGGCCAGCTCGTCGGGCGCGCTGGTGATCGCGATCAGGCCCAGATGGGTGCCGACGAAACCGCCCGGCAGCGCGAAGGCGTTGACGCTGCGGTCACGCACCAGAAAGATGTCCCAGGCGAAGCGCTGCTGCGTGTCGTCGCCGATCTGACCCAGCTGCTTGGCCGAATTCACCAAGGGGGTCCACAGTGACTGCACATACTCGAGCAGCAGCGGGTCGTCGAGATAGTCGGGGTCGATGCGGATCTGCCGCATGATCTGGTCGCCGATGCGGCGCTCGTCATTGACGTCCAGGTCCTGCGACACCGAGTCGCCCAGGGCCGGCAGATTGACCTGGGCCTTTGCGGGCAGGCCCGGCAGCAGCATCAGGGCGGCCGACAAGGCCACGGCCAGGCGGCGCGGGCGGGTCATCAAACTAGGCATTCGCGGCATTCTCCAGGCAGGTCAGACGCCTATGATGGCAGATCGCAGGTTTCCAGATTGTTGCCGCTGCCATGACTTCCGCACTCACCCACTTCGACGCCCAGGGCCAGGCCCATATGGTCGATGTGTCGGCCAAGGCCGAAACCCATCGCATCGCCCGCGCCGCCGGCCGCATCTCCATGCTGCCGGCCACGCTGGCCCTGCTCACCCGCGGCACGGCCAAGAAGGGCGATGTGCTGGGCATCGCCCGCATCGCCGCGATTCAGGCGGCCAAGCGCACCGCCGAGCTGATCCCGCTGTGCCATCCGCTGCCCATCACCCGCGTGGCGGTCGAGTTCGAGATTGATGAGTCTGGCGCCAGCGTGCAGTGCACGGCCCAGGTCGAGACGCTGGGCCGCACCGGCGTCGAGATGGAGGCCTTGACGGCGGTGCAGATCGGACTGCTGACGATTTACGATATGTGCAAGGCCGCCGATCGCGGCATGGTGATGGGCGAGATCCGCGTGCTGGAGAAGCAGGGCGGCAAGAGCGGCGACTGGTCGAGTCCGTGATCTCCAAAGCTTGTCTTCCTGCCAATCGAGGAGGGCTACCTCGATACATGTCGCTGGTGCTTATTTTTCTGCGCTACCTGAACTAGTGCAGGGGCTCCAGCATGCTTGTAGCAAGGGTGGCCGATAGGGCATAGCCGAGATCCTGCGATAGTCCGCAACACGGCCGATTTCATAACGTCGTTCGAGTAATTAGCCGACGGGCGGATGGTTCATTGCGGCTTCGATTGCCTCCCCGACCATCGGGGTACTGAAGAGCGATGAAAGTTCTTTAGTCAGCGACTCGGCGTTGTCACATGAAGTATGTCGTTGACCCCACAGAACCGAGCAGGGATAGCCACTCTCGCTCTGCTTCCAACGAGCAATGTTTCTTGGTCGAAAATCTGTGCTTTGAGGATTTCGCACTGCGAGAACATGCTCGGAGTTCGCCTCGCTGTCCATTGCTAGAACAACCCTTGATAGGGCGTTCAGGGTGTCAGCTAGAGGCACGATTGCGATTTCCGCTCGTCCCTGGCTTATCTCACGGAGTGCTTCATTGAACTGAGCGAAGACACCACGCACCTCATCGCGGTTTTCCTGCGCTTGCTTTGCCGCACTCAACCCTCGATGGAATGGGCTGGAAAAATCAACCATTTGCTTGGTTCCTGATAAGGCGCCCAACAATGGGCAAGTGGTCAAAAACAGAGGATTTCGATTCGATCAGCGCCATTAGCGCAGGCTCGTCGAGTACGCGTGTAGCCATTTCGTCCAGCATCCACCCACTCTCGCCATTCACAAGCGAGGCAGAGAACATCATCTGATCAAAAGTCCTCCATCGGGTAACTTGCCCGGATGCATGAAAGTAGGTCCCCCGGTCACTGAACTGATGCGCCCCATCCGTGTGCTCATACGAAGTCATATGGCGCCAGAAAGGGTTGTAGAGCAGTTGAGGGGTCTTATGCACAAGAATCCGGTCCCTTGAGGTTAGCAGTGCGTTGTCCATCACTGGATCGAAAGGCTCGTCATTAAAGTCGCCAAGCAGGACTAGCGGCGCGACTGGGCTTGCTTCAAGCGCGAGGTCGATAGATTGACGCAACAGGTGCCCCAGCATCAAACGGTCAGGTTCAGACGCACCCACATTTAGCCTGCTAGGCCAATGGGACACATACGTGTGAAAAAGACTGCCGTCTATCAGTTCCACATCAAACCGTTGAGCCACTCGCGTTGCCCGATTTAGTTTCCATCGGACGAGCGCTTCCCGAGGCGTCACCAAGAGTTGATTCCTGTAAATCAGACTCGTATCGAAATGACTACGTCCGGCTTTTTCCTGGGCGTGCAAGACGGAGAAATTCAAGAACCTCTGGCCAAGGAACTCCTGCATCGACGCGACATCGCTTTCCGAAACCTCTCCCAGTGCAAGAAAGTCAACCTTAGCGACATCCAAGAGCCTCCCCAGTACAGCTGCTGCGGCCTCAAGTTCCCCGGGGCTAGCCCTCTCCAGACTTTTCGTCGGTGACAGCCCG
This sequence comes from Paucibacter sp. XJ19-41, assembly GCF_028462495.1. NCBI lineage: Bacteria > Pseudomonadati > Pseudomonadota > Betaproteobacteria > Burkholderiales > Sphaerotilaceae > Roseateles > Paucibacter sp. XJ19-41. Next base: position 8,409 of record NZ_JAQOWX010000147.1, on the reverse strand, counting down.
GTGTTCCACCATGCCAAGGTCAGTTGCATATCAATACTATTGCTCCCTCTTGTACGGAGATCGTACACAACTGGGTGTCCACTCGCGCATGCGGTTGTTGGCGTCGTCATCGCCAGTTCTCTGGATGTATTGCGACAGGCGTTTGCCTAAGGTTGCGCTCACGACCAATCAGGGAGGCTTTGTGGGAACAGTCAATCTGCTCAACACGGGAGGTGTTCCTTTCCTGATGCTCCGGGGCATCTGCGTGGTGCGCACCGGCCAGCAGCCCGATGGAGATACCTTGGCCTTTGCCGCCGCGAAGGCTTATAAGAGCAATCGTGTCAAGACCAATGTGCCGGTCGACCCCTCAGGGAAGCGAACGGTGAACATCAGGCTGCAATCCATCGATGCCCCCGAGAAGGCGCAGCCGCTGGGAGCCAAGGCCCGGGATGCCTTGCTGAAGAAGGTTGGCATCAGTCCGAAGGCCATGGGTCTGACGGATCAGGATTTCACCGCCGATGGCCCGCTCACTGCTGTGCCAGCCTGGCTGGCCACTCATGGTCTGGACGGAAACCAGCGTCCGCTCGGCTACATTTTTCCGAGCCTGTCCGGCTTTGCCCACGGCCAGGAGGTTTCAGCGGCAGCAGTCACGCCCTTGGTGAAGTCCAGCGTGAATCACAGCCAGGCCGCTCGTGGCCATGCGTTTCCTGCCTATTACGACAACACCGAGGAAGCGCATGCGCTGGTGTTTCAGGCTGCTGCTGCGGCAGCGCGCAACCGTTCGTTGGGAGTATGGGCCGTCGATGCAACGACTCGAGGCTTTGTGCCTACGAAGTCGGCGTTGACAGCTGCCGGTGCCCTGGTCTACCCCAAATTCTTCCGTCGAGTCCAGGAATGGAATGATCCGGCTCCGACGGTCGCCAAGTTCATCCGTTGGCTGAAGGCTCAGTCAGACGGGCAGAAACTGGTGTTGGGCGCCGAACGCGATCCACTGCCTTTGTGGAAGCTCTTCAAGACTGTTGATGCCAAGCGGGTGTCCGTGCCTTACGACGTCAACAAGCTCTGGTTCAGCGAGTGATCCTAGTTCTCACTGGCGCATCTCCCTGAAATCGTAGTCGCGTGACGGCTGCTCGCACTGGAAGGGCGGCGGCTTCAGCGCCCTGACCTCTGGCTCCTCGCATTCGGCCAGCCAGTCCTCGGCCTGCTTGTTGCGGAACTCGCGCAGGCGTTGCACGACGTAGCGGGCCCGGTCGGTGTCGCCGCTGGCGTGCAGGGACTTGGCCCAGGCCATCATCAGCCGCGTATCGATCAGCTGGTGGGCGGTGCGGCGGGTCGCTTCCAAGGCGGCCGGGCCGGCGGGCAGGCTGGTGGCGGCCGCGTAGTCGGCCTGCGCGCCGAAGAACAGGCTGTGCTGACCGCGCGCGATGCGCTGCTCCAGCGGCGCGGACTGTGCCGGCGGCATATAGATCTCGACCACGCGCAGATAGTCCCACAGCGCGAAGGCACTGCCGGCGATCATCAGCACGCCGGCCGCGCGCAGCGCCCCGGCCGGCAGGGTCAGGCCTTGCCCGGCTTTGGTCGGCGCGGCAGCACCCAGGCACAGTCCCAGCGCGAACACGGCCGGCAGCAGGAAGTAGACGTACCACAGCGGGTACTCCAGCAGGCTGTGCAGGCCAATCATCAGCACGATCATGAAGGCGCAGCGCAGCAGCGGCGCCGCGCCATCCGGCGCCCGCAGGCCCGAGAGGAAGGCGCGCCAGACCGAGCACAGCAGCAGCGCGATCACCAGCAGGCCCAGCGGCCAGCCCAGCTCCACCAGCAACTGCATCGGCAGATTGTGGGTGTGGTCGAAGAAGGCGGTGGGCCGAGCCGGGAAGGGCGTCATGGTCCAGGCCAGATTGAACTCGCCCCAGCCCACGCCGGTCAGCGGGTATTGCTGCAGCAGGCGCCAAGCATTGGCCAGGATGGCCAGGCGCGAGGGCGAACCCGCGCCCTCGGCCAGCCGCGACTCGGCGCCGAAGGCCTGGCCCGAGCTGGCGGCCCAGGCCGACATCAGCAGCCAGCTCAGGCCCAGCATCAGCGGCGTGGCCACCAGGGCCCAGCGCGACAGCCTGCTGAGCTTGCGGTCCAGCAGACCCCAGAGCGCCAGCAGGCCGACACCTATCATGCCGGTGCGCGAGGCGCTCAGCACCACGGCGAACACCAAGGCGAACAGCAGCGCCGGCAGCGCGGCCCCCCAGGGCCGGCCCCGGCGCGAGTTGGCCAGCCAGACCGCCGCGACGCAGGCCCACATCAGCAGGCTGGCCAGATGATTAGGCTGGCGCATATTGCCGACCGCCCGGCCGACCACGCCGGAGCGTGCGATCACGCTGCCATCGGCCCAGCCCGGCGCGAACACCTGGACCAGGGCCACCGCCACGCTCAGCAGCCCGGCCACCAGCAGAGCCAGGCAGAACAGGTCCATCACCGGCTCGCGCGCCCGCGCGTCGCCACCGGCGCGCAGGCCGGCCAGCAGCACCATCAGCGCTGCGGCCAGCGCGGCGGCGCTTGATGCGCCATTGGGTGCGACCAGCGCCGCCAGCAGCAGCAGCCCCAGCGCGAGCAGCGCCGCGTTCGGGCGCAGGCCCTGCCTCGCCGGTGCGAGCAGGTACAGACACAGTCCCCAGCCTGCCAGCGCGGCGAGCTGGTTGAACAGCGTCGCCATCGGCGTCAGGTTGTAGGCGATCAGCGGCGGCAGCGTACAGGCCGCCAGCAAGGCGGCCAGCAGCGCGGGTGAGGCATGAAGGGGGTGCGTCGGGCGATCCATGGGGCGGCATCATGGCATGCCGGCGGCCTCATCCGGGGCTCATGTCGGGTTCATGGCCGGCTCAGCTTAGGTGGGCAGCATTCGTCTGTTCCCAACTTGGCTCCAGAGCCATCCCTGCAATGAAGTTTCGAAGGACGATGACCGCAGCGGGCGCGCTGCTCTGCGCCGCCTGCCTGATGGCTTGTGGCGGCGGGGGCGACACCCGTTCACTGGTCAACAACAATGACGTCGCCACGCCGGCAAGCATCAAGGCTGCCGCACGCACCGAGCGATTCACCTATCTGATGCCCGCCGTTCGCGGCGGTCACACCAGGACCGACGCGCTGCTCTTCACACCGACAGGCGCGCCACCGGCCGGCGGCTGGCCGCTGGCGGTCTGGGCCCATGGCACAACAGGCGTGGCCGATGCCTGCGCACCCAGCGTTGACACTGACTGGAGAGATGTGGAAACGCCCGTCAATGCCTTGCTGCGGGCGGGCTTTGCGGTGCTGGCCCCGGACTATGAGGGGCTGGGCGGCCCCGGCGTTCATCCCTACTACAGCCTCAGCAGCCATGGCCTGAGCATCGTGGAGGCGGTGCGCGGCGCGCACGATTTCGCGAGCGCCCGTCTGAGTGCCGACTGGGTCGTGATCGGTCATTCGCAAGGCGGGCATGCGGCGATGGCAGCGGCGCAGCACGCCAGTCGTCTGGAGGCTCGCCACCGCTTGCGGGCCGTGGCCGTGCTGGCGCCCGGAACCGATGTGGCGGCGAGTCTGCAAGACTTGTTCGGGATGATCGACTCGCTGGAGCAAGCCGGCCAGACGGACGCTGCAGGCGCTGCTGCCTACTCGCTGGCTTTCAACGGCACCATGGTCGCCTATGGTCTGCAGGCGCAGGATGCTGCGCTTGCTCCATCTTTGTTGCTGCGCCCTGAGTTCGAGGCTCTGGCCGCGCAGGCTTTGACTGTCAAGCGCTGCAGGGACTTCGAAGACGCCGTCGGTCGGGCACTGTTTGAGCACATCAAATCCGACCGACCCATCGCCAGCTTCCCTGCCATCCGACGCGATGCCTTGAGCCAGCCAGCGCTGCGCCGGGCCCTGGACCGCACTCGGCCGGGTATGGTGAAGCTGGCCGCCCCGGTGCTCTATCTGCAAGGGGCACAGGACCTGCAGACACCCGCCGTCACGGCGCGCAAGCAGGTGGAGTTGATGCGTTCCGTGGGCACCGAGGTGAGCTATGTCGAGGCTGCTGACGCAGACCACGAGGCCATCGCAAAAGGCACTCATCTGGACGCCGCCATCGCCTTCCTGCGTGAGCGCATGAAGCCGCAATAAACAGGGCGTTCCGCAAGCGCCGGCGCGTTCTATCCCGATTCACAACGATCCCGAAGTATGTTGATCTCGACAAAGTCCTTGCCACGACTCTCGCGCCCGTGGCGACAGCGCAGCGCCGTGCTCGCACTCGCCGCGCTTTGCACTGCTTGCGGTGGGGGCGGCAGCTCCTTGCCCGAGCAGCTGAATACCCGGCTGCAAAGCTACGACGGTCGCTGCGGGCTGGAGCCCTTGCCGAAAGGGGCAATGGCCTTGCCCGAGCCCACCGGCAAGCACTGCGTCGGCAAGATGCGCCTGCGACTCGCGGCTGGGGCGGCCACGCCCGAACAGGCGCAGCCGCTGCCTCTGACGCTTTGGCATCCCGTGCGGCCGCAAGTGCAGGCCAAGAGAGCCGGCTACCTGGACCCGAAACTGCCATTGCAGCTGATCGCAAGCCTTGAAAGGCCCTGGCGAGTGCCGCTGGAGGGCGCGCTGCGCATCAAGACCCGCGCTCTTGCCGACGTGCCACCGGACCTGGCGCAGAGCTGGCCGGTCATCCTCTTTTCGCCGGGCTATGGCTTCAATGTGGACTTGTACAGCAGCCTGCTTGAGGAACTGGCCAGCCATGGGTTTGTTGTCGTGGGCATTGACCATCCTCTTGTCTCCATGGCGGTGGCAACGGATGACGGCAGCGTCATCCCGGCCGCAGAAAGACCTAGCAGCGAAGCCGAGCAACTGAGCCTTTTTGGCTGGCTGCATGAGGGCATGGTCGGCAACCAGGCTCGGGTGCTTGACTGGCTGGAGTCGGCCAACACCAGCCACTTCGGCGGGCGGCTGTCACTGCAGAAGATTGCGGCGCTGGGGCATTCCATTGGCGGCTCGGCCGCGCTGCAGGGCGGCCGTCAGGATCCGCGCATCAAGACCTCGGCCATCATGGACGGCAGGGTCTGGGGCGAAACCCGCCAGCCCTGGCCGCACCCGGTCCTGGTGCTGCTGTCGGGCGACCCGGCGGACCCCAGCTTGAATGAGGTGGCTACCTTGAATCCCGCCCACAAATCGGTCGATCTGCTGCTGGGTGCGGGGCACAACGATTTCAGCGACTTCAGGCGTCTGATTCAGGCCTCGCCGATGAGTGCATCGGCACAGGAGCTGGCGCAGATGTCGCTCGGCACGGTCGACCATGGCATGCTGATCGGACAGATGCGGTCATCGCTGCTGCGGCAGCTCAAACAGCAGCTGTCGCCGTGATGCACAACGCTGCGCTCCGCTCACAACCAGCGCGGCTTCGCGGCATAGACCAGCCGGAAGCGTTCGCAGACAACCGGCATCTGGCCGCAGGCCTCCAGCCCCAGCCGCGCGCATTCGCGCGAGAAGTAGTCCCAGTGGCTGCCTTGCCAGTGCGCCAGCGAGAGGTCGCCCTCGCCTTCGGAGGCGGCGAACTCGGCGGTCACCGCATCGAAAGAAAGCAGCTGTACGCTGGTGGTCTCGATCACGCACAGCGGCCGCCCTGCCCCGTCGGTGACCACGCTCAGGGCGTCTCTGGTCGGGGGCAGTTCCCCCTGGGCTTGGAGCGACCAGAGCAGGGTGGATGTGCCGGTCTTGCTGCCCTTGAGTACCTTCAGGGCCAGGGCATCAGCATCCTGCGGGTTGTCCGAGAAGCTGAACGCCTCGTAGAACCGGGACGAAACCTCGACCCCATGGTCAGCGATGAACGCGCGCCAGAAGGCTTGGACCGGTGGTGAACTCTTGTTGATCGGCATCCCTGCTCCCTGATCTNAAACCTCGACCCCATGGTCAGCGATGAACGCGCGCCAGAAGGCTTGGACCGGTGGTGAACTCTTGTTGATCGGCATCCCTGCTCCCTGATCTTGTCGACGGGGCACGATTTGACGCTACTCGGCTGAACGGCTCATGAACCCCATCACCCATCGAAAGCGAACCCACTGATGAAGACGCGATTTTTCCTGCTCGCCATGCTGGCGGGGCTTCCCGGCGTGCTGCTGATTGCCTGGTTGGTGCTGCCGCAAATGCTGCAAGGGCAGGCAGTGCCGGCCCCGCTGTGGGTGCTGCAACTGGCCAGCGGCGTGCAGAGCACTGCCTTGCTGGCCCTGGCCGGTTGGGTGGGGATGAGGCGGGCGGACAAGGTCGGACTGCGAGCACCGCTGCTGACGGCGATGGCGCAGCGCCAGTCACCATGGCCCTCATTGCGACGGCTGTGCTGGCCCGGACTCATCGGCGGTGTGCTGGGCGGTGTCTGGCTGGTGCTGCTTGCACGGTTCGCGCCCGCAGAGCTGCTGCAAGTCCAGCAGGCGATCCAGGTCCCGCTGATCGCCAAGCTGCTCTACGGCGGGATCACCGAGGAACTGCTGATACGGTGGGGCTTGATGACGCTGGCGACCTGGGCGATCTGGCGGGCGCTCGGTGCTCGCCGCAGCGCGCCGAGCGCCGCACATCTCTATGCCGCGATTGCCGTCAGTGCCCTGATATTCGGACTCGGCCATCTGCCGGCCTTGATCGCCACTCTCGGTGCCGTCACCCTATCGACGGCCTTGTTCGTGGTCTTCGGCAACACGGTTTTCGGCCTTGTGGCCGGGTGGCTGTTCTGGCGATGCGGGCTCGAGGCTGCGATGCTGGCGCACGCCATCGCGCATCTGGTCGCTCATATCGCGATGGTTTAGCCCGACGCGGCAATGATGTTGAGAGCCAAGGCCCGCTCCAGCAGCCAGACCAGGGACAGCACGGCCGCCAGCAGCGAGCCGCCGCCCAGCAACCAGCGGCTGTAGAAACTTTGCTTTCGCAGCAACCAGGCCAGCGGCACGAAGACCGCGACGATGAGCAACTGCCCGGCCTCGACGCCCAGGTTGAACATCAGCAGCGGCCCGGCCAGCGCGCCCTGCCCCAGCCCCAGATCCTTCAGCGCACCGGCAAAGCCGAAGCCGTGGATCAGGCCGAAGGCGAAACTGAGCTTCCAGCGCGAACGCTTGACCACCGGGTAGAGGTTGTTGATCGCCGCGAGCAGCACGCTGGCCGCTATCAGTGATTCGACCCAGCGCGATGGTGGGTCCAGCACGCCGAAGACGGCCAGGCCCAGCGTGATCGAATGGGCGGCGGTGAAGGCGGTCACGACGCCGATCACCTCGACCAGCGCCGGCCGCAACACCGGGGCCGGGGCCCAGCTGACCGACAGCCGCAGCAGCACCGCTGGCAGCAGCAGCACCAGCAGGAACAACACGTGGTCGATGCCGATCCAGATGTGGTGCACGCCTTCGAGGAAGAAGCCGCCGAGTCCCAGTGCGGCGGCGTCGTCGCCCAGCTTGAGCTGCTGTGGCCGGCCATCGGGTGCCAGCACCAGCAATTGGTTCGCCTGCTCGCCTCGCTGCAGGCGAGCGATGCCCCGATGGGTCGGGTCGCTGGACGCAAACAGCCGGTAACCCAGAGTCAGGTCTTGCGGCGGGGCTTCGCAGTGCCAGCTGCGGCTCAGCACCGCATAGCGGCCATCGCTGTGCGAGCTGATCTGCAGCGGCCGATAGGCCTCGGGCTTGCAGGCCTGGCCCTTGGCATCGCGCAGATCGAGGCTCAGGCCCTGCTCGGCCAGGGCCTGGATCGCCGGGGCGCGGGAGCGCAGCTCGCCCCATTGCAGCGCGCCGTCCGCATCGGCATCCAGATCCAGTTCGCGGTCCAGATCGCGCAGTGCGATGTCAAAGCGCTGCTCCAGCTTCGCACCCTGCAGGCTCAGGCGCAGATAGGCATCGCTGGGCTTGTGGGCCAGCGCCGGCAGCGCGACCAGCCACAGCAGGGCCGACAACAGGCATGTCAGCGCTCTCATCGCGCGGCCTCCTTCGCGCGGGCCAGCAGCAGCGCATCGGCCGGCTCGCGCTGCTGCGCCCAGTTGGCCTCGGCATGGGCCAGCGCGGCCTTGGCATCACCTCGCAGGTCCAGCGCGAAGCGGGCCAGCTCGCGCTCATGGCCACCGTCGCCGCGCAGCCCTGCGGCCTCGAAGCGGGCCTGCAGCTCGGCCACGGCCGGTTTGGCGCGGGCCGTATCGCCGTTGCGCTGCCAGGCAATCGCCAGGCGCAAGAGCAGCGCGTCGGCCGACGCCTGGCCCTGCAGCAGCGCGATCACCGCAGGCCAGCGCTGGCGTTCCAGCAGCCAGTCGGCATAGGCGGCCCGGGTGTAGACATCGTTGTTCAGCTCCAGTGCGCTGCGGTACAGGGCCTCGGCCGTCGGCTCGCCGCGTCGGTGTGCGAGTTCGGCGCGCAGCAGCGCGATCCAGGCGGCGGGTGCACCGGGCTGGCGGGCCAGCCGCGCCAGCTCCTGCGCGGCCGCGTCGCCCCC
>NZ_JAQOWX010000146.1:0-11953 GCF_028462495.1 Paucibacter sp. XJ19-41 | reverse complement strand
GCTGCGCCTGCGCCGCAGCAGCGATGCGCTGGCGCCGGAGCAGCCGCTGCTGCTGGCCGCCGGTGCGCCGCCGCTGCGCTGGCTGGCGGGGCTGATGCTGCTGTGGCTGGGCGCGCTGTGGCTGGACCAGTGGAGCTCGCTGAACCCGGGCTCGCCGTGGATCGACTATGCCGCCGCGGTGCTGATGCCGCTGGGCCTGCTGCTGAGCTGGGCCGCGCTCTGGGCCCTGGTGACCCAGCTGTTCCAGCACCGCTTCCCCTTCGCCAGCCATCTGTGGCGGGCCCTGGTCGGCGTGGCGCTGATGAGCCTGGTGGGCGCGCTGCTGCCGCTGCTGGCCTATGCCTTCTCGCTGCGCCAGCTGCTGCCGCTGGAAGGGCTGATCCTGCCGCTCGGGCTGGCTGGTCTTGTGTATTGGCATGGCAGTCTGGTCTGGCCGCGCGGCCGGCGGGCGCTGGCCTGGGGGGTGCTGGGTTTTCTGGTCTGCTCGCAGGCCTTGCTGGTGGCCAGGCGGCTGGACCAGCAGCACTGGTTCGGCCCGCCGTACTTGAGCGCGCTGCCGCCGCCGGCGCTGCGCCTGGTCGCGCCCAAGCCGCCCGAAGCGCTGATCGATTCGCTGCGTCCGCTGGAGGCCGAGCTGGCCCGCCAGGCCAAGAAGGACGACGAGGAACAGGCCGAAGACGGCGAGGACTGAAGCGCGCGGCCTGTCAGGCCAGCGTGCGCAGCGCCAGCTCCTGCATCGCATCGGCCGCCGCCGATGTGCGCGAGGCCCGGCTGCGCAGCAGGGCCACGGCCATCGTGGGCAGCGGCGGCAGGCCCTGCTTGTCGCCGAGGATCTGCAGGCCCGGCGGCACGCTGCAGCGCGTCAGCACGGCCACCGCCAGCCCGCTCCCGACCGCCGCCAGCTGGCCCGCCAGGCTGGCGCTGTGATAGACGATGCGGTGGCCGCGCCGCTGCGCGTTCAGTGCCGCCAGCGCATCGCGGCGCGCCATGCTGCCGCTTTCGTAGACGGCCACCGGCAGCGGCTCGCGCCGCCAGGCCTCGTGCTGCGCGGCCCCGACCCAGACCAGGGGTTCGTCGAACAGATGGGTGCCGCGGCCGGGCTTGTCCTGCGAGACCAGGGCCAGATCCAGCTCGCCGCGCTGCACCTGCGGGATCAGCGCGGTCGACTGCTCGCAGACCAGCTCGATCTCGACCCCGGCATGGCGGTTCGCGAAGCTGCGCAGCAGCGGCGTCAGATAGCCGGCTGCATAGTCGTCGGGCACGCCGAAACGCAGCCGTCCGCCCAGCTGCGGGCCGTGCAGCGCGGTCAGTGCCTCGCCATGCAGCTCCAGCATGCGGCGCGCAAAACCCAGCAGCTCCTGGCCGCTCGGAGTCAGCTCCAGATGGCGCGGGCCGCGCAGCAGCACCGGCCGGCCGACGGCCTCTTCCAGCTTCTGCAGCTGCATGCTGACGGCCGATTGCGAGCGGTGCAGCAGCGGTGCGGCGGCCGATAGCGAGCCGGCATCGACCACCGCGACGAAGGCGCGGAGCCAGTCCAGTTGCAGATCCCGCATCGCTCGCTCCAGCTATTCGATAAGCGAATGGTAGCCAGCAAAACTATCCGCTTCACAGGATTTGCCGGCTGGCCGAGCATCGCGGCATGCCTGCATCGACACTCGCTCCCGCACCGACGGCCTCTCGCGAAGAACGCCAGGGCCAGGCCCTGATGCTGGCCGGCGGCCTGCTGCTGGGCACGCTCGGCGTGTTTCTGGAGGAGGCCGGCCAGGATCCGCTGACGGCGGTCTGGTTCCGCTGTGCCTTCGGCGCTCTGGCCCTGCTGGTCTGGGGCCTGGCCAGCGCTCGCCTGGGCGAGCTGCGGTTGGCGCGGCGCGGCCTGCTGGCCGCCGTCGCGGCCGGCCTGCTGATGCTGGTCAACTGGGTGCTGTTCTTCGCGGCCATCGAGCGCAGCTCGATCGCGGTGGCCACCGTGGTCTTCCATGTGCAGCCGCTGCTGGTGATGGCTTTCGGCGTGCTGTTCCTGCGCGAGCCCTTCAGCCGCCGGCAGGGCGCGGCGGTGCTCATCGCGCTGCTGGGGCTGGCGCTGGCCACCGGCCTGCTGGACCAATGGCGGGAGATTGACTCCGCCTATGGCTGGGGCCTGCTGATGTGCCTGGGCGGCTCGTTCAGCTATGCCGCCGTGACCCTGATCGCGAAATCGGTGCGCGGGGTCAGTTCCTTCGCACTGTCCTGGTGGCAGTGCGCGGTCGGCAGCGTGGTGCTGCTGGCCTGGCCGCTGACGCAGGGCTGGCCGGCCTGGGGTGCGGCCTGGGGCTGGCTGGCCGGTCTGGGCCTGATACACACGGGCCTCGCCTATGTGCTGCTCTATGCCGGCATCAACCGGCTGCCGGCCGGCCGCATCGCGCTGCTGCAGTTCGTCTATCCGGCGGCGGCGGTGCTGGTCGACTGGGCCGTCTACGGGCGTGCCTTGAGTCCGTTGCAGTTGCTGGGCGTCGCGATGATGGCGGGTGCGATTGCGAGCCTGAAGCGATGAACGATAATGTGGCCGTGAAGCAAGCCAGACCGCCGCTGGCCCGATCAGGGAAACCTGGGGCTGGAGGAAGGTCCGGACTGCATAGAGCGGCGTAGCAGCTAACGGCTGTCCGGCGTGAGCCGAGGATCAGAGCAACAGAGACGAGTCGATCAAACGTGCGGGGTGCAAGCCCTGCGGGACCATGAGCGCAGCCCATGGGATCGGGTGAAACGGGCAATCTCTACGCGCAGCAACACCAAGTAGGCCAGTATCGAGGCGGCTCGCTGAGCTGGCGGGTAGGTGGCACCGAGCCGGGCAGTGATGCCCGGCCCAGAGGAATGGCGGTCACAGGACCAAAGCCCGCAAGGGTCAGGTCTTGCACAGAATCCGGCCTATCGGCTTGCTTCACTCTTACTTTTGATTGGCGTGACAGACCGCCCGAGCGAAGCGAGTAGCTCTGTCACCCACTGACTTAGCGGGTTGTCAGCAGCGCCTCGATGGTCTGCTGCACGGCCAGCGCCTCGGCATAGCCGGGCAGGCTGTGCGAGCGGCCCTCGATCAGCGCCACCCATTGGTCCAGCTGGTCGGCCTGGCTGCTGGCTCGCAGCGCGTCGGACGAACCCAGCGGCTGCCAGCCCTCGCTGCGGCGCTGCTGGGTCACGCCGAACCATTCACGCAGCTCGACCTCGCCCTCGCTGGCGCGCCACAGCATGCGGTTGTGGTCGGGCACCGGCACGTCGCTGGCCACCCGGGCGGCGATGCGGATGGGTACGCCGGCCGCTTCGAGCCGGGCGTTCAAGGCGGTCTCGGCGCTGCGGCCGTCGGCGGGGTAATCGACCTGGCTGTCCAGCACCTCGGCATGACCCAGCACGCGCTGCAGTACGAAGACGAAGTGCGACAGCACCTCGCGGGTGAAGCCGCCTTCCTCGCGCTCGGCCAGCCAGGCGCCGGCACCGGCCTGCCAGGGGCGCGGCCAGGCGGCGAAGGCCACCTCGAGTTCGACCGAGCTCAGCGGGCCCAGCGGCAGCCTGGAGGCCGCGCCGAAGGCCAGTTGCAGCGCGCCCAGGCCCGGCGCTGAAGCCAGCGAGAAATCCACTGCAGCGCGCTGCTTCTCGCGGGCGATGCGGGCGATGGCCTCCTGTGCGGCGGGAAAGTCCACCGTCAGCGGCTTCTCGCAGAACACCGCCAGGCCGGCATCGAAGGCCAGATGCGACAGGCTCATGTGCGCAGCGGGCGGTGTCGCGATATAGAGGCTGTGCAGGCCGGGTGTGGCGATCAGCTGCTCCGCACTGGCCGCAGCCTGTAGCTGCGGGTAGGCGGCCAAGGTCTGGGCCACGGCCGCCGGATTGGCATCCCAGACCCAGGCGGCGCGCAGCCGCTGGTGGGTGGCCAGACGGGCCAGCATGCGCTGGCCCATCACGCCCAGGCCGATGATGCCGATGTTCAAGGGTTCCGTCATTGTTCCGTCATGCCATAGCCACAGGAGTGCCGAGTTTAGAGGGCGCCGCTACACTGCGGCACTGCCCATCAGACCTGCCGACCGAGCGGGCGTGTAGCGCACAAAACCCCGATGAATCCCGATGCCAGCACCCTTTGGCGCGCACCGCGCTGGGCTCTTGCCGTCCTGCTGGCCTGTCTGGGCATGGTGGGGCCGTTCTCGATCGACACCTATCTGCCGGCCTTCTCCGGCATCGCGCAGGCGCTGAATGCGACGCCGGTCGAGATGCAGCAGACCCTGTCCAGCTATCTGCTGGGCTTTGCGGTGATGAATCTGTTCCATGGCGCGCTGTCCGACAGCTTCGGCCGCCGCCCGGTGGTGCTGTGGGGCATGGTGGTGTTCACCTTGGCCTCGCTGGGCTGCGCGCTGGCCGGCACGATAGGCCAGCTGGTGTTCTGGCGCACCGTGCAGGGCATGTCCGCCGGTGCCGGCGTGGTGGTCTCGCGGGCCATCATCCGCGATATGTTCCCGCCCTCGGAGGCGCAGCGGGTGATGTCCCAGGTGACGATCTTCTTCGGCATCGCGCCGGCGATCGCGCCGATGGTGGGCGGCTTTCTGTTTGTCCATGCCGACTGGCACTCGATTTTTTGGTTCCTGGTGCTGATCGGCGCGGCCCTGGTGGTGGCGAACTGGCGGCTGCTGCCCGAGACCCTGCACCAGGATCAGAAGCAGCCCTTCCACATCGGCTCGCTGATGCGCGGCTACCGGCAGATGTGCACCAACCGGCGCTTCCTCCTCCTGGCCCTGGCCAGCGGCATCCCGTTCAACGGCATGTTTCTCTATGTGCTGGCGGCCCCGGTGTTTCTGGGCGAGCACCTGCATCTGGCGCCGACCCAGTTCTTCTGGTTCTTCTGCTTCTCGATCGGCGGCATCATGGGCGGGGCCTGGTTGAGCGGCCGGCTGGCCGGCAAGATCAAGCCGCGCCACCAGATCCGCCATGGCTTCGTCATCATGCTGCTGGTCTCGGTGCTGAATGTGACGCTGAACCTGCTGCTGGAGCCCAGCCCCTTCTGGGCTCTGCCGGTGATCGCGGTCTTTGCCTTTGGCTGGGCGCTGATGGTGCCGGTCGTGACGCTGATGGTGCTGGACCAGGCGCCGGACCGGCGCGGCATGGCTTCCTCTTTGCAGGCCTGCATCGGCAGCGCGGCCAATGGCCTGGTGGCCGGTGTCGTCGTGCCACTGGTGATGCACTCGACCGTGGCGCTGGCGCTGGCCTCGATGTGCATGATGGGCATAGGCCTGGTGGCCTGGATCAAGGTCAAGCCGCAGATGTACTGACGCGGCTCAAGAGCGGCGCCGCTCGGCCGATGAAGACGGGGTGGGGGGCCGCATGGGCGGCGCCGGAAGAAATCATGTTGTCATCGATACGGGCGCTTTCGCCCGGCCATGCCTGTCTGTTGATGCTGCTGTTCGTCGCCTCGGCCGCCGTGGCCCAGGGCCGGCCGGCGGCCATGAGCACCAGCAAAGCGCCGAAGCCGCCCGTGGCAGCGGCCGTGGTCGAGCCGGCAGCCGGCGATGAGTCGGCCGAGGTGCTGCGCCAGCGACTGGCCGAACGCCTGACGTCGAAGACCGAGCCCATCGCCCCGCCCAAGGCACGCAGCCGCGTCGACGAACGTGGCAGCAGGCCCGCGCCGGCCAAGCCGGCCGCGCAGATCCACTGGGCCTATGGCGGCGAAGGTGCGCCCGAGCATTGGGGCGGGCTCAAGCCCGAGTACCGCCTCTGCGCCATCGGCACCCGCCAGAGCCCGATCGATATCCGCGACGGCATCCGCGTCGATCTGGAACCCATCCAGTTCGACTACAAGCCCAGCGGCTTCGCGGTGCTGGACACCGGCCACACGGTGCAGGTCAATATCGCGCCGGGCAACTTCCTGCAGGTGATGGGGCGGCGCTTCGAGCTGCAGCAGTTCCATTTCCATCGGCCCAGCGAGGAACGCATCAATGGCCGCCAGTTCGATATGGTGGCCCATCTGGTGCACAAGGACGCCGAGGGCCGGCTCGCGGTGCTGGCCGTGCTGCTGGAGCGCGGCCCCATCCATCAGGCCCTGGTGCAGACCGTCTGGAACAATCTGCCGCTGGAAAAACACGAGGCGCAGCCGGGGCCGGGCACGCTGGACCTGCTGCAGCTGCTGCCCGAGGACCGCGCCTACTACACCTATATGGGCTCGCTGACGACGCCGCCCTGCAGCGAGGGCGTGCTGTGGATGGTGATGCGCCAGCCGGTGCAGCTGTCGGGCGAGCAGATCGAGATCTTTGCCAAGCTCTACCCGATGAATGCCCGCCCGCTGCAGAAGGATTCGGGCCGACTGATCAAGCAGAGCCGCTAGCCCTCAGTTCGTCGGTGTGGCCTGCCTGCTGAGCCACAGCCGCAAGGTGGCGAACAGCTGCTCGGCCACCACCGGCTTGGCCACATGGTCGTTCATGCCGGCGTCCAGGCAGCGCTGGCGCTCTTCGGCAAAGGCATTGGCCGTCATCGCCAGGATGGGCAGATCGCGGCCGCGCGCGCTGCGGCGTATCGTGCGGGTCGCGTCCAGACCGTCCATCACGGGCATCTGCACATCCATCAGCACCAGCGCATAGTCCTGCCGCTCCACCATGTCCACCGCCTGCTGGCCGTCCTCGGCCACATCGACCTGCAGACCGGCGCTGGACAGCAGGGCCACCGCGACCTCCTGATTGACCGCGGTGTCCTCGGCGAGCAGCACGCGGGTGCCGGCGAAGGACTTCTGCAGCTCCTGCGCCACCTGGTTGCGGCTCAGCGGCAGCGGTAGCCGGGCCCGGCCCTCGAACTTCTCGACCAGCACGGTGAACCAGAACAGGCTGCCGGCCCCCGGCGCGCTCTCGACCCCGACCTCGCCATGCATCAGCCGGGCCAGGCGCCGGCAGATCGCCAGGCCCAGGCCGGTGCCGCCGTAGCGGCGCGTGGTCGAGCTGTCGGCCTGCTCGAAGTCCTGGAACAGACGCTGCTGCACGTCCTCGGCGATGCCGATGCCGCTGTCACGCACCTCGAAGCGCAGCTGCACCGAATTGCCGGACTCCTGGGCCACCTTGGCACTCAGGCGCACAAAGCCCTGGTCGGTGAACTTGACCGCATTGCCGGCGAAGTTCAGCAGCACCTCGGCGATACGCTGCGCATCGCCCAACAGCGGGCGGGCCGCCAGTGCCGGGTCGAGCTCGAGCTCGACCTTCAGCCGCTTTTCGGCCGCGCGCTGCGCCAGCATGCTGGAGATGCCGTCCATCACCTGGCCGACCGTGAACTCGGCGCGGTCCAGCTGCAGCTTGCCGGCCTCGATCTTGGAGAAGTCCAGCACATTGTTGATGACGCTGAGCAGATGCTCGGCGGCGTCGGCCACCTTGCGCAGCCGCTCCTGCTGCTCGGGCTCGACGACATCGCGCCGCACCAGATAGGTCAGGCCGATGATGGCATTCATCGGCGTGCGGATCTCATGGCTCATATTGGCCAGGAAGGCGCTCTTGGCCAGGCTTGCGGCCTGGGCGGCCTGGGTGGCCTCGGCCAGCTCGGCGGTGCGCGCCTGCACCAGTTCTTCCAGATGATGGCGGTAGCGCTCCAGCTCCAGCGCATCGCGGCGCTGGCGCGAGATATCGGTCAGAAAGCCGTGCCACAGCACGCCGGAGCCGTCCTGGCCTTCCTCGCGCTGCGCGATCGCATTGCCATAGAGCCAGCGCTCGCTGCCGTCGGGGTGGTGGGTGCGGAACTCCTGCTGCCAGGGCGTCAGGTGGCGGGCCGAGGCCAGCAGCGAGTCCATCACCGGCTTGCGGTCCTCGGCATGGAGCTGCTCGAACCAGGCGCTGGCATCCTCGGCCAGCTCGTTGGCGCTGAGGCGGAAATAGTCCTTGACCGCCTCGCTGACATAGGCGAACGCGAACTCGCCGTTGCCGCGCAGGCGCAACTGGTAGACCACGCCCGGCACGGTCTCGGCCATGCCGCGCAGCCGGTTGATCAGATCGCGCTGCGACTCGAACTGCTGCTGCAGCGCGTCGCGCATATGTTCCAGATGACCGCCCAGGCGGCCGATTTCGTCATCGCGCTCGCGCTTGAGCCGGGCCGCGAAACGCCCGGCCGCCAGATCGTTGGCGAAGCCGCCGAGCTCGCGCAGCGGCCGCATCACGCGGGAATTCAAGAGCGCCAGGATCAGGGCCAGCGAGATCAGCAGCTGGCCGCCGACGGTGGCGCCGTAGAGCCAGCGCTGGCGCGCCAGCGCGGCGCTGGCCAGATGGTCGTCCAGCTCGATCTGGATATGGCCGATGCGGGCGCTGCCGCGATAGATCTCGCGCTCGCCCTGGTAGAGCTGGCCCTTCTGGCGCTCCGGGAAGCGCATCTCGATGAAGGGCACACCTTGCGAGGCATCGCTGACCCGCACCCGCACCACCTCGGGCGACTTCATGATGGCCGACACCACCTCGCGGGCGGCCACCGCATCCAGGTTCCACAGCAGCTCGGGCAGGCTGGAGGCCAGCACATCGAGCTTGGCCTGCAGCTCGCGCTGCTGGATCTGCTCGGCCTGCTGCGGTTCGCGCAGGCCGATCAGGATGCCGCCGATGATCAGCGCCGGCAGCAGCAGGCCGATGCTGGCGCCCGTTGCAATGGCGACAAACAGCGAGCTGGAAGCTTTGCGGCTCAATATGACCTCGGACACGTCCTGTGCAGGGATGCGTCCGACTGTAACCCCGGCTCAAGCGCGCGATAGCCGGATCTGGACCGGCAAAACGCTACAAACTGCACATCGGCCGCGGCCGACGCCCCGTTTCAGGCGGCGCGCCTGAGCTGGGCGCGCCCGCCCCGGGTGTGGCGGAACAGGTCCTTGGGGTCGTCGGCCGGCGGCACCAGCTCGACCTCCTGGCCGATGCCGAACTCCTGGGCCAGGCGGTAGACCAGGCGCAGCGCCGTGTAGTCCTCCAGCGCGAAGCCCACCGAGTCGAATACTGTCACCTGCTCGCGGCTCTGGCGCCCTTCGGCGCTGCCGGCCAGCACCCGCCACAGATCGACCACCGGATGGTCGGCCGGCAGCTGCTGGATATCGCCTTCGATGCGGGTCTGCGGCTCGTACTCGACAAAGATGCGCGCCGCGCGCAGCACATCGGCATGCAGCTCGGTCTTGCCGGGGCAGTCGCCGCCGACGCCGTTGATGTGCATGCCGGGCTCGATCATCTCGGGGCTGATGATGGTGGCGCGGGTCTTGTCGGCCGTCACCGTCGTGACGATGTCGGCGCCGCGCACCGCCTCGGCCACCGAGCCTGCACGGCGGACCTTCAGCGCCGGGAAGGCGGCCAGATTGCGTTCCAGCTTGGCGGTGGCGGCCGGGTCGATGTCGTAGGCGACGATCTCGCTGATGCCCAGCTGGGTGTGGAAGGCCAGGGCCTGGAACTCGCTTTGCGCGCCGTTGCCGATCAGGGCCATGCGGCGCGAGTCGGGCCGGGCCAGCGCCTTGGCGGCCATCGCCGAGGTGGCGGCGGTGCGCAGCGCCGTGGTCAGTGTCAACTCCGACAGCAGCAGCGGATAGCCGCTGGCCACATCGGCCAGCACGCCGAAGGCCATCACCGTGTACATGCCGCGGCTGGTGTTGACCGGGTGGCCGTTGACATACTTGAAGGCATAGCGATGGGCATCGGCCACCGGCATCAGCTCGATCACGCCCTGGGCGGAATGGCTGGCCACGCGGGCCGACTTGTCGAAATCCTCCCAGCGCAGAAAGTCTTCGCGCAAGGCCTCGCTGAGCTCGGCCATCAGCGCGGCGACGCCACGTCGTTGCAACAGCTGGGTCAGGGCGGGTACGTCTACAAAGCGTGTCATCGAAAGTCTCCGGGCGCGGGCTGGCGTTTTTGCTGGCCGCTTTGCGCAAATTCTGAAGAGGAGTGCAGCTAACGAAAAGATGGCAAAGCGACCAATTTGTCCGGTTTGCTAGACAAAGTGTCAGCATAAAATTGGCGTTATGGCCAATATCGATGACACCGACCGCGAATTGATCGCCTTGCTGCGCGACAACGCCCGCCTGCCTGTCGTCGCGCTGGCCCGCCAGCTGCGGGTGGCGCGGGCGACGGTGCAGAACCGCATCGCCCGGCTGGAGCGCGAGGGGGTGATCGTCGGCTACAGCGTGCGCCTGCGGCCTGCCGCCGAGGCCCAGCGCATCCGCGCGCTGATGAGCATCGCGGTCGAGGGCAACCGCGCCGCCGAGGTGCTGCGCGAGCTGCGCGGCCATCCCAATGTGGCGGCCCTGCACAGCACCAACGGGCGCTGGGATCTGGTCGCCGAGCTGCGCTCCGACACCTTGGAAGAGTTCGACCGGGTGCTCAGCGGCGTGCGCCTGATCGAGGGCATCGCGCACACCGAGACCAGCATCCTCTTGTCCACGCACAAGGTCTGAAGGCGGGGCGCGTGACCGAGTTCACGCGCTAACTGGTGTTTACCCTTGGTTCCGGGGCTTGGCCTGTCTACACTCGTGCGCTTTGCGCCCAGCCCCCGGAGCCCCATGCTGAAGACCATCAAAAGCCGCCTGATCGCGATCTGCATCCTGATCGTGATTGCCGCCATCGGCGTGGCGACCCTGGCCAGTTATCTGAGTGTCAGCGGCCATGCCCAGCGCCAGGTGCTGGCCCAGCTGAACGATCTGGGCGAGGCCCATGCCGGCACGATGGGAGGCTGGGTCAAGGCGCAGAAGGACATCGTCAGTGCGCTGACGCCGGCCGCCGCGCTGGACAGCCCCCAGCCCATGCTGGAGCAGGCCTTGAAGTCCGGCCGCCTGGACCTGGCCTATCTGGGCAGCGCCGACAAGCGCATGGTCTCGGTGCCGGATCGCCAGCGCCCGGCCGAGTACGACCCGACCGCGCGTCCCTGGTACAAGCTGGCCGAGGCCAGCGACGCGGCGGTGATCACCGCGCCCTATATCGCCTCGTCGAGCAAGAAGCTGGTGGTCAGCTTCGCGATGGCCATCAAGGCCGGTGGCAGCACCCGCGCGGTGGCCGGCACCGATGTGGCACTGGACGATGTGATCGCGACCTTGAAGTCGATCAAGCCGACGCCCAGCGGCTTTGCTTTCCTGGTCGAGCCGGGTGGCAAGATCGTCGCCCACCCGGACGCCGCGCTGACGCTCAAGCCGGTGGCCGAGCTGTCGGCCGCGCTGAGCCCGGCGCTGCTGGCCCGTGCCGCCGGCGCCGAGCTGGTCGAGGCCGAGATCGGCGCACAGGACTTCTTCCTGAAGGCCACCCGCGTGCCCGGCACCGACTGGACCCTGGTGACCGCCGCCGAGCGCGGCGAGGCGCTGGCCGCGCTGAGCGATCTGCTGGCCACCGCCGGTGTGGCCCTGGTCGCGGTGGCGGTGGTCGCGGCGCTGCTGTCGGCGCTGGCCATCGGCGTGATGCTCAAGGGCTTGGCCGGCGTGCGCGATGCGATGGACGAGATCGGCTCGGGCAATGGTGACCTGACCCAGCGTCTGCTCGCCCGCGGCGAGGATGAGATCGCCGACATCGCCCGCTCCTTCAATCTCTTTGTCGCCAAGATTGACACGGTGATGCGCGAGGTGCGCGCCACCAGCGAGGACATGGCGGTGGCGGCGCGCCAGATCGCCTCGGGCAACCAGGACCTGAGCCAGCGCACCGAGGAGACCGCCAGCAATCTGCAGCAGACCGCCAGCTCGATGGAGGAGCTGACCAGTACCGTGCGCCACAGCGCCGATGCCGCCGCCAGCGCCAACCAGCTGGCCGCCACCGCCTCGGGCGTGGCCCAGCGCGGCGGCGCCGTGGTGGGCCAGGTGGTCAGCACGATGGAGCAGATCAACGGCGCCAGCCGCCGCATCGCCGACATCATCGGCACCATCGATGGCATCGCTTTCCAGACCAATATCCTGGCGCTGAATGCGGCGGTCGAGGCGGCGCGTGCCGGCGAGCAGGGCCGCGGCTTCGCGGTCGTGGCCAGCGAGGTGCGGGCGCTG
>NZ_JAQOWX010000145.1:0-12528 GCF_028462495.1 Paucibacter sp. XJ19-41 | reverse complement strand
CCCGCCCCGGCCGCCGCGCCCGCGCCACCGCCGACGCCCGAGCCGCGGATCGAGGAGTTGCTGCATGCGGCCCGCCAGTCCGGCTACCAGGACGGCTACCGCGACGGCATGGCCGCGCTGGATGCCTTCAAGAAGAGCTTCGCCCAGCAGATGAGCGCCCAGCTGGGCACGCTGGTGAAGAGCTTCGACGGCGAATTCCGCGCGCTCGAAGACCAGATGGCCGAGGCGCTGGCGGCCATGGCTGTCGAGCTGGCGCGCCAGGTCTTGCGCAGCGAGATCCAGCAGCGCCCCGAACACATCGCCCAGGTCGCTCATGACGCGGTCGAGGCCTTGCAGATGTCGGCCCGCCATGTGCGTGTGCGCGTCAATCCGGACGATTTGCCGCTGGTGCTGGAAGGCGCCGGCGAGGAGATGAAGGCCCGCGAGGCCCAGGTGCTGCCCGACCCCGAGGTCCCGCGCGGCGGCTGCAAGGTCGAGTCCGACATCGGCAGCGTCGATGCGACCCTGGCCGCGCGCTGGCTGCAGGTGACCGGCGCGATGGGCCAGAGCACGCTGTGGGAAGACCGTCGCCAGACGGACGCCGAACCGGAGGCCAAGGCATGAGCCAGGACCTGCAAGAAAGCCGTCGTGATCGCTGGACCCGCTATCTGGACGATCTGCAGTCCTTTGCCGCCACCCCGGTGGCGCTGGAGCCGCAGGGCAAGCTGGTGCGCGTGGCCGGCATGGTGCTGGAAGCCACCGGCGTGCGCGTGCCGGTCGGTTCGGTCTGCGAGATCCATCTGCCGCGCTCGGCCAACTCGCGCCGCGGCAGCCCGCCGGTCAAGGCCGAGGTGGTCGGTTTCTCGGGTGACCGCGCCTATCTGATGCCCACCGACGAGGTGCAGGGCCTGTCCAGCGGCGCGATGGTGCTGCCGCGCTTGTCGCCGCCCAGCGCCCCCAAGCTGGGCAAGCCGCAACACCCGTGGCGTCGCGACGAAGACCGCGGCCTGCACCTGCCGATGGGCGAAGGGCTGCTGGGCCGCGTGGTCGACTCGCACGGCCACCCGCTGGACCGCAAGGGACCGCTGGAGCGGGTGCAGGACCGGCCGATGATTCGCCGCCCCATCAACGCCATGGACCGCGACCCCGTGCGCACCCCGCTGGACACCGGCGTGCGCTCGATCAACGCGATGCTGACCGTGGGTCGCGGCCAGCGCCTGGGCCTGTTTGCAGGCACCGGCGTCGGCAAGTCGGTCTTGCTGGGCATGATGGCGCGCTACACCCAGGCCGATGTGATCGTGGTCGGCCTGATTGGCGAGCGCGGTCGCGAGGTCAAGGAATTCATCGAGGACATCCTCGGCGAGGACGGCATCAAGCGCTCGGTCGTCGTCGCCGCGCCGGCCGACGCGCCGCCGCTGGTGCGCATGCAGGGCGCAACCTATGCCACGGCCATCGCCGAGCATTTCCGCGACCAAGGCCAGCATGTGCTGCTGCTGATGGACTCGCTGACGCGCTATGCGATGGCGCAGCGCGAGATCGCGCTGGCCATCGGCGAGCCGCCGGCCACCAAGGGCTATCCGCCCTCCTGCTTCGCCAAGCTGCCCCAGCTGGTCGAGCGCAGCGGCAACGGCCAGCCCGGCGAGGGTTCGATCACCGCCTTCTACACGGTGCTGTCCGAGGGCGACGACCAGCAGGATCCGATTGCCGATGCGGCGCGCGGCATCCTGGATGGCCACATCGTGCTGAGCCGCGAGCTGGCCGAGGCCGGCCACTACCCGGCCATCGACATCGAGCGTTCGATCTCGCGGGTGATGAGCAATGTCGCCGAGAAGCCCCATCTGGAGGCCGCACGGCGATTCCGACAGCTGCTGGCCAAGTACAACAAGGCGCGCGATCTGATACAGCTGGGGGCCTATGCCCCCGGCCACGACCAGGAGCTCGATCTGGCCGTGCGCCTGCACACCGATATGAACCGCCTGCTGCAGCAAGACATGCACAGCCCCGCCCAGCTGCAAGCCAGCGTGGGCCAGCTCGAAGCAGTGGTTAACCAAGCCTGAAACCGGCCGATAAGCGATATACGGAGAGCTATTCATGAGCACCCAAGCCCTCACCATCCTGCTGGAGCGCGCCGAAGCCGAGCGCGACGACGCCCTGTCGCAGCTGCAGGCGCTGATGCGCCAGGCCGAGGCCGCGCGCAGCCAAGCCGACCAGTTGGGCCAGTACCGCAGCGAGTACCAGCAGCGCTGGACCCAGACCTTCGCGCGCAAGACCACCATCGACATCGTCGGCTGCTACCAGAACTTCGGCCTGCGCCTGGACCAGGCAATAGACCAGCAGGGTTCGGTCAGCCGCTACGCCGAGCAGCGCGTCGAGCGCGCCCGCGAGACCCTGCGCGAGCTGGAGATGCGCGTGGCCTCGGTGCGCAAGCTGCTGGAGCGGCGCGGCGCGGAACGCGCCCGCATGCTGAACCGCCAGGATCAGAAGGCCACCGACGAGCAGGCCGCCCGTGCGGCGCTGGCCGCCTTCAATCCGATGATGCGCCTGAGCGCCTGAGCGACCGGGAACCCGCGATGAACAGCCTTCATTCCACCAGCACACCGTTCCTGGGCCTGGGCGGCAAGCCACCCGCCGCGTCCGGCAACAGCCCCCTGCTCTCGGCCTCGGCCAACGATGTCGCCGCCAGCTTCTCGGAGCTGCTGCGCGGCAGCGGCGCCAAGCCTGCGGCGATGCCCCAGCCGGTCGAGCCGGTGCGGCCCTCTCCCACCCAGCAGGCCCAGCCCAGCCAGCCGGCGCCGCCGCCCAAGGCCGACGCCGGCCCGACCCAGGCTCAAGCGCAGGCCAAGACCGACCGCGCCAACAGCCAGGAACGCGAGACCCTGGCCCGCCAAAGCCAGGCCCGCAGTGCCCAGGCGCGCAGCGAGGCTGCGGCCGGCCGCAACGCCGAGCGTGCGGCCAAGCCCGAGACAGCCGGTGTCAAGGACGGCAAGGTAGCCGCTGAAGACAAGAACACGATCGACGGCCCGACCTCCTCCGAGACCACGGTCGAGATCGAAACCGAACAGAAGACCGCACAGCCGGGTGAACCGGCGCTCGCCGCCACGCTGACACCGCTGCCGATAGACGCCAAGGCCATCAAGGCCGGCGCGAACGAGGAAGGCAAGACCGAGGCCCGCAGCGGTGCCGCCACAGCCAAGAGCGGCAAGACCCAGCTCGCCGACATCGGCGGCAACGCGGCAACTGCCGCAGCCACCGGTGCAACAGCTGGCGCCAGCATCCGGGACACGACACCGGCCGCCGGCATCGCGCTCGAGGGCCTGCAGGCCAGCGCCGCCAAGCCGGCCGCGCCGGCGAGTGCTGGCAGCGCCACGCCATCGTTCGAGGCCGTGATGAACGCGGCCCAGGCCCAGCTGGCCCAGGGCGGCATCGACGCCAGCGGCCCCTCGGCCGCGAGCGCGCCGGCCGCCAGGCTGGAGCTGGCCCAGCCGCTGCACAGCCCGGCCTTCGGGCCGGAGATGGCGGCGCGCCTGAGCCTGCTGGCGGCCGAGGGCGTGCAGCAGGCCCAGCTGCATCTGAACCCGGCCGAGATGGGCCCGGTCTCGGTGCAGATCGTCGTCGAGGGCCAGCAGGCACAGATTTCCTTCCACAGCGACCAGGCCGACACCCGTGCGGTGCTGGAGAACAGCCTGCCCGAGCTGGCGGCCGCCTTGCGCGAGAGCGGACTGACCTTGAGCGGTGGCGGCGTCTTCCAGCAGACCCGCAATCCTGAAGAGCAGGCGCAGCCATCGGGTGATGGCCGCAGCGCCGTGCGCGCCAGCGCCGAGGACAGCGCCGTGCCCGTCAGCACACCGGTCCGCGCGACGGCCAGCCGGGGCGTGCTGGACCTTTATGCCTGAGCGGGCGTGAACATGATCGGCAAAACCCGGCTTTTCGGCGCTTGGCCCGGCCCATATGGCCGAATAATGCGAGTTATCGGCGGCCTGCACAGGCCGCGTTGACAAGGAGTTGATATGGCTACAGCCGCCGCCGGCGATGCGGCCCCCGCAGGCGGGGGCAAGAAGAAGCTCGTCATCATCGTGGTGGCCGTGCTGGTGCTGGCCTTGGTGGGTGTTGCCGCGCTGCTGCTGCTGAAGAAAAAGCCGGCCGAGGACGAAGACGGCGAATCTGCCGCCCCGGCGGCCGCCCATCACGCCGAGGTCAAGCCCGGCACGCCGCCGGTGTTCGTGCCGCTGGAGCCCTTCACCGTCAATCTGGCCGACAAGGAAGTGGACCGCTTTGCCCAGATCGGCATCACGCTGGAAGTGGCCGACGCCAAGTTCGCCGAGCAGCTCAAGCTCTATATGCCGGCGATCCGCAGCAATGTGCTGATGGTGCTGTCGCACAAGACCTCGGTCGAGCTGTTGACCCTGGAGGGCAAGGAAAAGCTGGCACGCGACATCATGCGCGAATCGCTGCGCCCGATGGGCATCGAGATCGACGACGAGGACGACGAGGGCACGACGACGAAGAAACGCAAGAAGAAGCGCGCGGTCGTCAGCCCGATCAGCAATGTGCTGTTCTCCAGCTTCATCGTCCAATAGCGATTCACCATCATGAATCAGCAAATCCTGTCGCAAGACGAAGTCGATGCCCTGCTGCAAGGCATTACCGGCGAGAGCCAGAAGCTCGAAGCGGAAGAGGAGCAGGTCGGCGGCATACGCGACTACAACCTGGCCAGCCAGGAACGCATCGTGCGTGGGCGTATGCCCACGATGGAGATCATCAACGAGCGTTTCGCCCGCAATATCCGCATCGGGCTGTTCAACTTCATCCGCAAGAGCCCCGAGGTCGCGATCGGCGGCATCAAGGTGCAGAAGTACAGCGCCTTCTTGCGCGAGATCGTGGTGCCGACCAACTTCAACATCGTCTCGGTCAAGCCGCTGCGCGGCAACGGCCTGATCGTCTGCGACCCCACGCTGGTGTTCGCGGTGATCGACTCGCTGTTCGGCGGCATCGGCAAGTTCCACGCCCGCATCGAGGGCCGCGATTTCTCGGCCACCGAGCAGCGCGTGATCCTGCGTCTGGTCGAGGTCATCACGGCCGAGTACAAAAAGGCCTGGATGGGCATTTACCCGCTGGAGCTGGACTACCAGCGCTCGGAGATGCAGCCGCAGTTCGCCAATATCGCCACGCCCAGCGAGATCGTGGTCTCGACCTCCTTCACACTGGAGATCGGCGAGACCAGCGGCACGGTCTATTTCTGCATTCCCTACTCGACGCTGGAGCCGATCCGCGATGTGCTCTACAGCACCACGCAGGGCGACTCCTCCGAGCCCGACCGGCGCTGGGTCAATCTGCTGAAGCACCAGATCCAGGCGGCCGAGGTCGAGCTGGTGGCCGAGCTGGGCCATGCCCCGGCCACCGTCGAGCAGTTGCTGGCCTTCAAGCCCGGCGACTTCATCGAGCTGGACCTGGACCCCATCATCAAGACCAAGATCGATGGCGTGCCGGTGTTCGACTGCCACTACGGCACCTCGAACGGCAAGTACGCCCTGAAAGTAGACAAGATGCTGACCGCCCCGGATGCGGGTTGGCTGGGAGCCCGCGATGCCACCTGATAGCCCCTCTCAAGACGAACAGGACGCGATGGCGGCCGAATGGGCCGCCGCGCTGGCCGAAGCCAAGCCGGCCGAAGTGGCCGACGAGGTGCAGGCCGCCGCCGAGCAGGTGGCGCCAGCCAGCTTCGCGAACTTCACGCCGACGCCCAGCAATATGCCGGGCAGCGACATCAATATGATTCTGGACATCCCGGTCCAGCTGACCGTGGAGCTGGGGCGCACCCGCATCCCGATCAAGAATATCCTGCAGCTGGCCCAGGGCTCGGTGGTCGAACTCGACGCGCTGGCCGGCGAGCCGATGGATGTGCTGGTCAACGGCTATCTGATCGCCCAGGGCGAGGTGGTGGTGGTGAACGACAAGTTCGGCATCCGGCTGACCGATATCGTCACGCCTTCGGAACGCATGCGACGCCTGAGCAAGGCCTGACCCCCAGAACCCGAGCCCAAGGCCCGAACTCTGGCCGAAAGCCCCGCTTCCAAGCGCGATTGACCGGGCCGGGCCCGGCCCACAATCGGCGGCATGAGCAACAACCTCCTGCCTATCTTCTGGTTCTTCGCCATCCTGGCGTTGATACCTGCCCTGCTGTGGCTGCTCAAGCGCACGCCGCTGGGCGGTGCAGCCGGCACCCATGGCCAGATGCGCACCGTCGCGGTGCTGCAGCTCTCGCCGAGCCAGCGCCTGGTGACGGTCGAGGTCGGCCAGGGCGAGGACCGCCGCTGGCTGGTGCTGGGCGTCACCGCGCAGCAGATCAGCACCTTGCATGTGCTGCCGCCGCAGCCCGAGAGCGCGGCAGGCCCGGCCACCGCAGCCCCGTTCGCGCAGATGCTGATGGCGCGGCTCAAGAAAGATGGCAGCGGAGACCAGCGTGCGCCCTGATCCCCGCCCTCTCGCCCGGCTCAGGCAAGGCCTGACCCTCATCCTCCTGTCGGCCGTCTCGGCCAGCGCGCTGGCCCAGGCCGGCGGTGCGCCCGCCACCCTGCCGCTGATCATCGGCCAGGGTGCCGGCGGCAGCAGCTACTCGGTGCCGATCCAGACCCTGCTGTTCTTCACCGCCCTGGGCTTTCTGCCGGCCGTGCTCTTGATGATGACCGGCTTCACCCGCATCGTCATCGTGCTCTCGCTGATGCGCCAGGCCCTGGGCACCCAGGCGGCGCCGCCGAATCAGGTGATCGTCGGCCTGTCGCTGTTCCTGACCTTCTTCGTGATGAGCCCCACCTTGGACAAGGTCTATGCCGAGGCCTGGCAGCCCTACTCGGCCGGCACCATCGGCTTCGACGTGGCCCTGCAGCGCGCCGAGGTGCCGATGCGCGGCTTCATGCTGAAGCAGACCCGCCAGGCTGATGTCGCGCTGTTCTCGCGCCTGGCCAAGCTGGAGGGCGAGATCAAGCCCGAGGACGTGCCCTTCAAGGTGCTGGTGCCGGCTTTTGTCACCAGCGAGCTGAAGTCGGCCTTCCAGATCGCCTTTCTGATCTTCATTCCCTTTCTGGTGATCGACATGATCGTCTCCAGCGTGCTGATGAGCCTGGGCATGATGATGCTGAGCCCGGTGCTGGTGGCCCTGCCCTTCAAGCTGATGCTGTTCGTGCTGGCCGATGGCTGGAACCTGCTGCTGGGTTCGCTGGCCGCCTCCTTCGTGACCTGAGCCCCGAGACAAGCCCATGGACGCACAACAAGTTTTCACCTTCGGCCAGGAAGGCCTCTACATGCTGCTGCTGGTGGCCGCGCCCATCCTGCTGACCGTGCTGGCGGTGGGCGTGCTGGTCAGCGTGTTCCAGGCCGCCACCCAGATCAACGAGGCGACCCTGAGCTTCGTGCCCAAGGTGGTCGCCGCCGTGCTGGTGATGGCGGTGGCCGGCCCCTGGATGGTGACCACCCTGGTCGAGTACATCCAGCGCACGCTGCAGACCATTCCGCAAGTCGTTGGCTGATGTTCAGCTTTACCGAAGCCCAACTGCTGCAGTGGCTGACGCCGCTGCTGTGGCCCTTCATCCGCACCTTGGCGTTGTTTGCCGGCATGCCCATCTTCAGCCAGCGCAATGTGCCGATGCGGGTGCGCGTGGGCCTGGCCCTGTTCGTCTCGCTGGCGGCCCAGCCCTCGCTGCCGCCGATGCCGGTGGTGCCGCTGGACTCGCCACCGCTGCTGCTGATGCTGATCGCCCAGCAGCTGCTGATCGGGCTGTCGCTGGGCTTTGCGGTGCGCATCGTGTTCGCGGCGCTGGAATTTGCCGGCGAGCTGGTGGGCCTGCAGATGGGCCTGAACTTCGCCGGCTTCTTCGACCCCGCCACCGGCAGCCAGGGTACGGCCAGCGCGCGCTTCTTCGGCGCGATGGTGGCGTTCCTGTTCATCGCGATCAACGGCCATCTGCTGCTGATCAATGCGCTGATCCAGAGCTTCACGGCCTTTCCGGTCGGCGACGAGCCCTTCCGTTTCCTGCGTGTGGCCCAGCCCCAGGTCTGGGGTGCGCAGATCTTCCATATCGGCCTGTGGATTGCGCTGCCGCTGATCACGATGCTGATGTTCGTCAATCTGGTACTGGGCGTGATTGCCCGCGTCGCGCCGCAGATCACCGTCTTCGCAGTCGGTTTTCCGCTGACCGTCAGCATCGGCCTGGTGGGCATGCTGGCCACGCTGCCGCTGATGCAGATGCCCTTTATGGTGGCGCTGGAACGCATGCTGGCCGCCTTCGGCTGAAGGCGACCAGAGCCTGGCACTGGCTCAGACGCGCGCTCGCCTGCGCACCACCCCACCGACCGCCAGCAGGCCCAGCAGCAACATCGCATAGGTCTGCGGCTCGGGCACCGCGCTGACCGTCAGGCCCGACAAGGTACCGTTGTAGGCGCCGGCCAAGCTGGCCTGCCCGGTGCTCAGATCGATGCTGTAGAGCGCCGTGGTCAGCGCCGGGCCGGCATCGACATTCAGCGCTGCCCAGGCCTGGCCGTTGCCGAGGATCTCGAAGCCATTGGCCCGCAGCACATCGACACCCAGCGAACCGATGGTCGTGATCGTGGGCGTGTTGAAGGCCGAGGAGGCGAAGGCCAGCGTGTCATTGGCACTGTCGATGTAGTACAGCGCGGTGCCGCCGGCCGGCGCGCCGGCCTGCCCCGGCATCGAGTTGGTATAGGCCACGGCGGTATAGCCCGGCGCCACGGTGTTGGCGGCATTGCCGACCGCACCGGTCAGCGCATTGACGGCGAAATTGCCGCCGGCCGAGCTGATCAGCCGCAGCGAGGCGCCGGTGCCGGCATCGGCCACCGGATTGAAGTCCAGGCCGTAGGCGAGATTGCCCTGGACCACGGCGCTGCTCAGATTGGCGACAAAGCTGGTCGCGCCGGTCATCTCGTCCAGTGTGTAGAGACGGTTGGACAAGGTCACGCCATAGATCTTGCCGTCCGAGGGCCGCGTGTCGATGCCGACGAAGCGATCACCGGCATCCAGGCCGCTGATGTCCTTGTTGACGGCCGCGCCGATATTGGCGGTGTCGAAGCGGGTGAGCTGGTTCTGGCTGTTGATGCCCACCAGGGTGACGGCCTGGGCGGCGCCGGCGCTCAAGGCGAGCAAGGCGGCTCCGGTACGAGCGAAGAATTGCATGGAAGAACTCCTGTGCGTATGCGCAGACACACCGGCCCGAGGCTCTCGAACCGGCGCTGCAGGCTCTGTACGCAGCCCGGCCCGGATGGATGCAGGACACTTCCCCCTAAGCTTAGGGGGCCGCTACCGCACCTCGCGCGCCAGCTTCAGCATCTGCGCGCTCAGCACCAGGCCACGGCGCCGGCTTTCGCTGAGGTTGACGCGAAACGCCAGGCTGTTGGGCTCCTGGATCAGGCCGATATCGGCGCCCGCGCGAAAGGCCTCGGGGCTGTCGGCCACCAGCAGCACGGGGCTGGCCTCCAGCGCCAGCATCCAGCGCCGCAGCTCGGCGCGCCCGAGCTCGCCCAGCACCAGCAGCTGGCAGTGGCGTGCCTGCTCGGGCCGCTCCGGCAGCGCCAGTTCCGGCAACAGCCCGCCCCAGGGCCTGCGCACCTGCTCGCGCAGCGCCGCCGCCAGCTCCGGCGACGTGCCGGCCAGGCATAGCGTGAAGCTGCGCAGCGGCGGTGGCGGCCAGCCGGTGAACTGGGCAAAGCGGTAGATAAAGGCCGCCTTCAGCCGCGCATCCTCGGGCACCGGCTCGTTCGCAGCGGCCGGTGCCGCCAGCAGCAGCCAGGCCAGCGGCAGCCAGAGCTTGCTCATGGCCCGAAGCGCCGGCTCAGACTCAGGCGCAAGACCCGACCCTCCTGGCGCAGCGGCAGCAGGCTGCCGGGCTCGGTGAACTCGGCGTAGCGCTTGTCGGCCAGGTTGTAGAGCCCCAGCACCAGCTCGCTGCGCGCCTCGACGGGCCACAGCAGCTGCAGATTGACGATGCCGTAAGCCCCCTGGCGCTGGTCCAGCACACGCCGCGCGCCGGCCGCCAGCCACTGGGCCGACACCCGCAGCGGCCCCAGCGGCTGGCTGGCCTGCAGCTTCAGCAGGCTGCTCGGCTGGGTGTTGAGCGCATCGGTGGCGGCGTCGCTGCGCTGCCGGTTCAGGCTCAGGCTGGCCGACAGCTCGCCGCCGCCGGCCCAGCGCCCTTCCAGCCCCAGCTCGATGCCGCGGCTGAGCAGCCGGGTGCTGTTCTCGTAGACCGGAAACTCGGGGCTCAGCCGTATCAGGCCGCTGATGCGGCTCAGATGCAGCGAGGCGCGCAAGCGCCACTGCGCACTCAGGCCCTGGTCCAGGGCCAGCTCCAGGCTGCGCACCCGCTCGGCACGCAAGGCCGGTGCGCCCAGCTCCTCGTTATTGCCGGCCTCGACGCGGTTGGCGCCGCGGAAGGCGCTGCCGTACAGCAGCTTGACCCCGGTCTGCGCGGCCGGGCTCCAGACCCAGGCCAGGCGCGGGTTGAGGCTGGCGCCCGCCGTTCGGCTGCGGTCGTGGCGCAGCCCCAGCACCAGGGTGTGGCGCGGCGCTAGCCGCCACTCGTCCTGCACGAACAAGCCCAGGCGCCGGTCGCTGCCGTCCCGTTCCACCCAGGGCGGCACGCCCAGGGTGCCGGCCCAGACCTGCTGGGCCGCATCGTGCTGGTACTCCAGACCCAGGCTGAGGAAGTGACGGGCGATCCCCTGATAGCCCAGGCGCAGGTCCAGCTGGCCCCAGCGGCCGAGGAACTGATTGCGGTACAGCGCCAGCGAGCCTTCGTCTTCGTCCGCGACATAGGGCGCGCTGTTGCGATAGAGCGCGCGCTGCAGCGCGATTGCGGCATACAGCTCCCAGTCTTCGTTCAAGGCACGCTCCAGCGTCAGCTGGGCGAAGTGATTGCGGGTCAGATCCAGCGAGGGCTCCAGGCGCTCGGGCTGCAGCGGCGACACGAACACCGGCAGCTGGCGGCGCCGCTCGCTGCTGCCCAGGCGCAGGTTCAGGCCGCGATAGGAAAAGCCCGCCTGCAGCCGGTTGCCTCGGTCGCGGTCCAGCGCGCGGTGGCGCGCCGCCAGCGCCGGCGGCGGCGACACGGCATCGGGCATGCGGTCCTGCTCGAAGCTCGACAGCCCGACCCAGGCCTCGGCCCCGTTGTCGCCGCGCCGGCCCAGCGAGACCGAGGCCTGGCGTTCGGAGCTGGAGGCCTGGCTGAACCCCAGACGCAGGCCCTGCAGGCGGTCGGCGCGCTGGGTGACGATATTGATCACGCCGAAGAAGGCATTGTTGCCATAGACCGAGGCACCGGGCCCGGGCGTGAACTCGACCCGCTCGATCAGCGCGATATCGACCGCCGCGTCGCGCCCGACCTGGGCCGCGTCGAGGATGTTGTCATTGAGCCGCATGCCGTCCAGCAGCACTAGCAGGCGCGAGTTGTACTCGCCGGCCCGGCCCAGGCCGCGCGCCGAGACAAAGCTGAAGATGCTGTTGCTGCTGACATAAAGCCCCGGCAGGCTGCGCAGCACATCGGCCAGGCTGCGCAGACCGAGCCGGGCAATGTCCTGGGCGGTCAGCACATAGGTGACGGCCGGCGCCTGGGCCTCGCTCTGGGCGAAGCGCGAGGCGGTGCTGACCTCGACCCCGCGCGAGGGCTGGTCCAGGCCCTGCTTGAGCAGCTCCTCCAGGCTCGGCGGATCGTCGGCACCGGCCGCAGCGGTGGCGGCCAGCAGACACAGCATGGCGCTCAGAGCCCTAGGCATGGCCGGCCCGCCTGAAGCAGTTCTTGCCGGCCCGCTTGGCCGCATACATCGCGGCATCGGCGCGTGCCAGCAGGGCAGCCGGCGTGTCGGCGTCGCCGGGGCAGAAGGCCAGGCCCAGGGTCGCCCCCACCGGCATCAGCGCGCCGGCCACCCACAGCGGCTCGCGCACCGCGGCGATCAGGCGCTGGGCCAGCGCTTCGGCGGCGGCGGCATCGGGCAGCTCGGGCAGCAGCAGCGCGAACTCGTCGCCGCCCAGGCGGCACAGCCGGTCATGGCCGCGCAGCACCGCGCCCATGCGCCGCGCCACCTCGCGCAGCACGCCGTCACCGGCCTCATGGCCATGGCCATCGTTGACGAGCTTGAAGTTGTCCAGGTCGATGAAGACCAGGGCCATCAGCTCATCGCGCTGCAGGCTCTGGTCCATCAACTCGGCCAGCGCGCGCTCGAAGGCCAGGCGGTTGGGCAGGCCGGTCAGGCTGTCGTGATGCGCCAGCTGCTGCAGCTGCTGGCCGGCGGCCTGCTCCTGGCGCAGGCGCTGGTTCAGACCTTGCTGGGCGGCCTCGATGCGGCTGAGCATCTCGTTGAAGCGCTCGCTAAGGCGCCCCACCTCGTCGGCGCGCCGCACCGGCGCGCGCCGGCCATAGTCATGGTCATGGGCCACCTGTTCGGCCAGCGCGGCCAGCTCGACGATGGGCGCCAGCGCCCGCCGCTGCACGGCCCGCAGCACCCGCGCGGCCAGCACGATGGCCAGCAGCGCCAGCACGCCCGTCA
>NZ_JAQOWX010000144.1:0-12546 GCF_028462495.1 Paucibacter sp. XJ19-41 | reverse complement strand
CGCCTCAGCGGCCCGCGCTGCGCACGCCTGGCCGCCGCAGTGCGCCAGGTGCTGGGCGCGGCGCTGGAGGCCGGCGGCACAACCTTGCGCGACTTCAAGGACGCCCACGGCGTGGCCGGCAGCTTCCAGATGCAGGCCCAGGTCTATGGTCGCGAGGGCGAGCCCTGCCGGGTCTGCCGCACGCCGATACGCCGCATCGTTCAGGGTCAGCGTTCGACCTTTTTCTGTCCCTCATGTCAAAAGAAATAGTCCTGCCCGCCGACTTCGCCGCTGTGCTGGTGGCCTGGCAGCGCCAGCACGGCCGCCATGCCCTGCCCTGGCAGAACACCCGCGACCCCTACCGCGTCTGGCTGTCCGAGATCATGCTGCAGCAGACCCAGGTGAGCACGGTGCTGGGCTATTACCAGCGCTTTCTCGAACGCTTTCCCAGCGTCGTCGATCTGGCGGGGGCCAGTCTGGACGAGGTGCTGGCGATGTGGGCCGGCCTGGGCTATTACAGCCGCGCACGCAATCTGCATCGCTGCGCGGTGGCCGTGGCTCAGCAGCACGGCGGCCTGTTCCCGCCCAGCGCGGCGCAGCTGCAGGAGCTGCCCGGCATCGGCCGCTCGACCGCCGCAGCGATCGCTGCCTTCTGCTTCGGCGAGCGGGTCGCGATCCTGGACGGCAACGTCAAGCGGGTGCTGAGCCGGCTGCTGGCCTTCGACGGCGATATGGCCAGCAGCGCGCAGGAGAAGCTGCTGTGGCGGCATGCGACGGATCTGCTGCCTACAGCGGCCGCCGATATCGGCGCCTATACCCAGGGCCTGATGGATCTGGGCGCCAGCCTGTGCGCCGCGCGCGCGCCGCAGTGCCTGCTATGCCCGGTCAGCGAGCTGTGCCGTGGCCGCGCCGAGGGCGAGCCGACGCGCTACCCGGTCAAGACCAGAAAGCTCAAGCGCGGCCGGCGCGAGAACTGGTGGCTGTGGCTGGAGCATGAGGGTCAGGTCTTGCTGCAGCAGCGCCCCGACACCGGCGTGTGGGCCGGCCTGTGGACGCTGCCGATGTTCGACGACGAGCAGGCGATGCTGAGCCAGGCCCGGCTGGTCGGCGCCGAGCTGGAGGTGATGCCCAGGGTCGAGCATGCGTTGACGCACTTCGACTGGGTGCTGCATCCGCGCCGCGCCGTGCTCGACAGCGCGGCCGTCGTCGGCTCGGGTCGCTGGGTGGCGCGTGAGAAGCTGGCTGACTATGCGCTGCCGGCACCGTTGAAAAAGCTGATCGTCTAGGCGTATGCTGCGCCACCGCATTCCATCATCCATCGAAGCATGAAGCCCCTGGTCAAAAGCGCTGTCGAATCCGCCCTGATCGCCCTGCTGGTGGCGGCTTGCTGCCTCTGGTTCCTGATCTCGGCCGGCGCCTCCGAAGACGATGTCAACGGCGCCAAGATGACCTTGCTGGCCCTGGGCCTGGCGGCCAGCCTGATCGCGCACTGGACCTATATGGCGCTGGCGCTCAAGCGTGATGGCCGGCCGCTGCTGGGCTGGACGGTGGGCATGGTGCTGCTGTTCCCGGTCGTCACCGTCGTCGCCCTGGTGCTGATGTCGGCCCGCGACGAGGAATCGCGGGCCGTCTGAGCGACTACTTGGCGTCCAGCTCGCGGTGGCGCTTCAGCACATGGCCGTGGCTGGCGAACTGCCGGGCCAGGGTCTCGACCAGATAGACCGAGCGGTGCTGGCCACCGGTGCAGCCGATCGCAACGGTCAGATAGCTGCGCTGGTCGGCGGCGAAATTGGGCAGCCACTGGCGCAGAAAGCCGCTGATCTGGCCCAGCATCAGATTGACCTCGGGCTGGGCCTGCAGATAGTCGGCCACCGGCGCATCGCGGCCGGTCAGCGGGCGCAGCTCGCGGTCGTAATAGGGGTTGGGCAGCACCCGCACATCGAAGACGAAGTCTGCATCGCTGGGCACGCCATGCTTGAAGGCGAAGGACTCGAACACCAGGGTCAGTGACTCGCCCTTGACCGAGACCAGATCGCGCACCCAGGCGCGCAGCTGGGCCGCGCGCAAGAGGCTGGTGTCGATCACGGTGGACTCGACGCGCAGCGCGGCCAGCAGCTCGCGCTCCAGCGAGATCGCGTCGAGCAGGGCGCGGTGCGCATCCCCGCCATCGCTGCCCGCGTCGCGCTGCCCGCTGCGCAGCGGGTGAGGGCGGCGGGTCTCGGAGAAGCGCCGCACCAGGGTCTCGTCATTGGCGTCCAGAAAGATCGAGCGCACCGCGACGCCTTCGCCGCGCAGCTGCTTGATCAGCGGCAGCAGATGCGGCAGCGAGCCCTCGCTGCGCACATCGACCGCGATCGCGACCCGGCGCTCACCGCGCTGCTTCTCGACCGCCAGGAAAGGGGTCAGCAGCTCGGGCGGCAGGTTGTCGACGCAGAAGAAGCCCGCGTCCTCCAGCGCATGCATGGCCACCGACTTGCCGCCACCGGCCATGCCGGTGACCAGCACCACATCGCTTTGCGGAACCGTGCCACTCATGATTTCGTCGTCCTGTTCTTGATATCTTGCTGGCCGCGCGGTGCGCCCGTCGCCGACAGCGCCAGCATCTCCTGCGCATGGGCCAGGCTGGCCGAGGACAGGCGTTCGCCGCCCAGCATGCGGGCGATCTCCTGCACCCGGGTCTCGCCGGCAATGGCCTGCACCTCGCTGGCGGTGGTGCCGGCGCGCAAGGCCTTGGAGACCAGGTAGTGATGGTCGGCGCAGGCGGCCACCTGGGGCAGGTGGGTGACGGCCAGCACCTGGCGCTCGCGGCCCAGCTGCTTCATCAGCCGGCCCACGGTCTCGGCCACCGCGCCGCCGACGCCGGCGTCGATCTCGTCGAAGATCAGCGTGCCCGCGCCGTCCTGCTCAAGCTGGCTGGTCGTCACCGCGATCGCCAGCGCGATGCGGGAGAGCTCGCCGCCCGAGGCCACCTTGGCCAACGGCCGCGGTGTGCTGCCGGCATGGCCGGCCACCATGAATTCCACCGATTCAAGGCCGAAGCTCTGCGGCTGGTCTTGCGCCAGCAAGGCCACCTCGAAGGCGCCGCCGGCCATGCCCAGCTGCTGCATCGCCTGCGTGACGGCGGCGGCCAGCTGGGGCGCGGCCTTGCCGCGTTCCTGGCTGACGCGCCTGGCCTCGCGCTCGAAGGCACTGCGGGCCGCAGTCAGACTTTTCTCCAGCGCGGCCAGATCGCTGGCCTCGTCCAGCGCCGCCAGCTCGGCCCGCCATTGCGAGAGCAGGGCCGGCAGCTCTGCCGGTGGGCGGCGGTAGCGCCGCGCTAGGCTCATCCAGGCCGACAGGCGCTCGTCCAGTTCCTGCAGCCGCTCGGGCTCCAGATCAGCGCCGTGCAGATAGGTGGACAGGGTGTGTGCCGCATCGCGCAGCTGGGCCTGCGCGCCCTGCAGCGCCTCGACCGCCGGTGCCAGGCGCGTGCTGTCGTAGTCCAGCACCTGCTGCAGCTTGTCCAGCGCCTGCTCGGTCAGGCTCTCGGCACTCTGTTCGGCCTCGCCGGAGCCGCCTTCGATGGCCTCCAGCGCGGCTCGCGCGCCCTCCATCAGCGCGGCGGCATGCGAGAGACGCTGGTGCTCGCTATTGAGCTCGTCCCACTCGTGGGCGCCGGGCGAGAGCTTGGCCAGCTCGTCGATCTGCCAGGCCAGGCGTTCGCGCTCGCGGCCCAGCTCGCCTGAGCGGGTCTGCGCGGCCTCCAGCCGTTCGCTGAGCAGCTTCCATTGCGCATAGGCCTGGCCCAGCGGCGCGCTGTCGAGGCCGGCGAAAGCGTCCAGCAGCGCGCGCACCGAGGCCGGGCGGGTCAGGCCTTGCCAGGCATGCTGGCCATGGATGTCGAGCAGGCTGTCGGCCGTCTCGCGCAGCTGGGCCACGGTGGCCGCGCTGCCATTGATCCAGGCGCGGCTCTTGCCCTGGGCATCGATGACGCGGCGCAGCAGCAGGCTGTCGCCCTTGTCGAAGCCGGCCTCGTCCAGCCAGCTGTTCAGACGGGCCGGGCAGTCGAATTCGGCGCTGATCTCGGCCCGCGCCGCGCCTTCGCGCACCACGCCGGCGTCACCACGGCTGCCCAGCGCCAGCTGCAAGGCATCGACCAGGATGGACTTGCCGGCGCCGGTTTCGCCGGTGAGCACGGCGAAGCCGCCGGCGAAGTCGAGCTCCAGCTCCGGCACGATGACGAAATCGCGCAGGCTCAGTCGGCGCAGCATCAGGACACTCCCTCGTACCAGCGCAGCTTGCGGCGCAAGGTCGCGTAATAACTCCAGCCCTGCGGATGCAGAAAGCAGACCTTGTGGGCCGAGCGCCGCACCGTGATGCGGTCGCCGTGCAGCAGGCTGGCCAGGCTTTGCATATCGAAATTGACGCTGGCATCGCGGCCGGCCACGATCTCCAGCCTGACCTCGCCGGTATCGGGCAGCACGATGGGGCGGTTGGACAAGGCATGCGAGGCAATCGGCACCAAGACCCAGCCGGCGATGCTGGGGTGCAGGATGGGCCCGCCCGAGGACAGCGAGTAGGCGGTCGAGCCGGTGGGCGAGGCGACGATCACGCCGTCGGCCCGCATATTGGCAACGAACTCGTCGCCCACATCGACCTTGATCTCCACCATGCTGGCCGTCGCGCCCCGGCTGACCACCACATCGTTGAGCGCCAGGCCCGAGAAGATCACCTCGCCGTCGCGCCAGACCGCGCCTTCCAGCATTGCGCGCTGCTCCATCTCGAAGTCGCCGGCCAGTATCGGCGCCAGCGCCTCGCGGAATTTCTCGACCGAGATGTCGGTGATGAAGCCCAGCCGGCCCTGGTTGATGCCCACCAGCGGCGTGCCGTAGCGGGCCATCTCGCGGGCAAAGCCCAGCATCGTGCCGTCGCCGCCGACGACGATGGCCAGGTCGCAGCGCGCGCCCATCTCCTCGTTGGACAGGGCTTCGAAGTCGGTAATGCCGGTATTCAGCGCGGTGTCGCGCTCCAGCGAGACATCCAGCCCCAGGCCGGTCACGAAGTCGGCAATTTCCTCGAGTACCGGGCGTATACCCCGGGCCTGATGCTTGCCCACGATCGCGACATGTTGAAAACGCTTGGCCATGCGCAGAATTACACCACAGCGATGTGAACACACGCTGACTCGGGCGCGGTAGTCCGTACAATGAAAACCATGCTCGACGAGCGCTCCAAATCACTGCTGAAAACCCTGGTCGAACGCTATATCGCGGACGGCCAGCCCGTGGGTTCGCGCACGCTGTCCAAGGCCTCGGGCCTGGAGCTGAGCCCGGCGACGATACGCAATGTGATGGCCGACCTGGAGGAGCTGGGTCTGATCGCCAGCCCGCACACCAGCGCCGGCCGCATCCCGACCGCGCGTGGCTACCGGCTGTTCGTCGACACCATGCTGACGGCCCAGCCCGCCTCCATCGTCGGCGCCGACCTGCGGCCCATCGAAAGCTCGCAGCTGCAGCCCGACCAGCCGCAGCGCGTGATCGCCAGCGCGGCCCAGCTGCTGTCCAATCTGTCCAGCTTTGTCGGCGTCGTCACCGCGCCGCGCAAGCCCAGCGTGTTCCATCACATCGAGTTCCTGCGCCTGGGCGAACGCCGGGTGCTGGTCATCATGGTCTCGCCCGACGGCGATGTGCAGAACCGCGTGATCTTCACCGCGCAAGACCTGACCCAGCCCGAGCTCGCCGAGGCCAGCAACCGGCTCAATGCCCACTATGCCGGCCTGAGCCTGGAGGCGGTGCGCGAGCGCATCAAGAGCGAGGTCGATGCGCTGCGCGGCGAGATCGGCCGGCTGATGAGCGCGGCCGTGCAGGTCGGCACCGAGGCGCTGGAGCACGAGGAAGAGCGCGTCGTGATCTCCGGCGAACGCAATCTGCTGACGATGCAGGACTTCAGCAACGATATGGGCAGCTTGCGCCGCCTGTTCGATGTTTTCGAGCAGAAGACCCAGCTGATGCGCCTGCTCGATGTCTCCAGCCGCGCCGAGGGTGTGCGCATCTATATCGGCGGCGAGAGCCAAGTCGTGCCCTTCGAGGAGCTGTCCATCGTCTCCGCCCCCTACGAGGTCGACGGCCAGGTGGTCGGCACCCTCGGCGTGATCGGCCCGACCCGTATGGCGTACGACCGCATGATCCAGATCGTCGACATCACCTCGCGGATGGTGACGAACGCGCTGTCGCAGAAGTAGACGAACAGGCCGCGCAGCGCATCGGGCAGAGGTCGCGACCGCGCCTATACAATGCGCGGTTTCCGGTGCAAGGCCGGTATTCCCCCAGGGGGCCGTTAGCTCAGTTGGTTAGAGCAGAGGACTCATAATCCTTTGGTCGCAGGTTCAAGTCCTGCACGGCCTACCAAAAATAAATCAATCAGGACAAGGGCTTGCGTGCAGGTTGGCGCGTTGGTCCAGTTCTGATTGGACCCCGAATCGGACCCCGGATGGGGTTCGGCGGGGTTCGCTGCTAGAGGGTCAGCGCCTTGATTTCCGCCACCGCTGCCGCGTGACCGGCTTGTGTCAGTCGGTATCCCGCCTTGGCATCTCCATGAGCGAGCTTCTCGACATGGAGGTCACGCAGGCGATTGCGGACCGTACCGGGGCTGCGGCGGCTCAGGCTCTTAAGCACCGAGTCCACAGGCGTCACGTCCGGATAGTGGCTATGCAAAAGGATCAGGATTTCAGCCTTCACCGGAACATCGGCGTGAATGAGCCGCGTGCCGGCGATCTCCTCGACAAGCGTGCCGACGGGAGCCTGCACCAGCGCGATCAACGCCCCGGCTGCCTGCATTGAGATGCCCGTGGCATGGCGAAGCAGTTCGGCCGTTATCCAGGCCGCACCTTGGTGGGCATAGGCCAAGTCGTGGCTGTTCGTATCAACGTCGTTCTTGTGTGCGATGTTTCGCTTGTTGCGGAAGGTGTACATCGAGCGCGCAACGCGAGCCGCGCAGATACGGAGCCCTTCGTGCAACGCGGTGTTCTCGACCTTCTTGCCAAGGTAGTCATCGACACTCGGCTTTGCCTCGAATGTCCCGGTGTCGATGAACTGAAGGCACTGAACGAATGTCTCCACGAACTTCCCGGGGCCGGCGCGCTCAAGTGTTCGAGTCGCACAGTCGCGTCGAATCTTCACTAGATCGGCAGCCAAATCGGCAGACAGAGTAGGGCCGAGCAGGCCCTTCAGCGCATCTGCGAGGCGGGCCTCATCCACGGATCATTGCCTCCACGCGCTTGATGCCTTCGTGGCTGACCTTGTAGAGCTTGCGCGCTTGCTGGCTGCTGCCGCTCTTCTTGAGTTGCAGCATGAGCATCGGCTTCTGGTTCTTCATCTGGTCAATCGCGTCGGTGATGTTCGCGAGCTTGTGTCCGAGGTGCGTCAACTCTTTGTTGGCCTGGGCTGCGTTGAAGCTCTCGGCCGCCTCACAGACTTGCAGCCAGTAGCCAACCACCAGCGCTTTCTCTGCATTGGTCTTGGGATTGGCTGCGGCGTAGAGCTCCGCGAACGTGCCGTAAGTCGCTGGGCTCTTCGGCGTCGCATCCGCACCACCTGACTCGGGCTCGTTGCCGGCCGTAGGGGCGGTGTCCGCCGCAGGGGACGCGGCATGGGGTGCGGCGCGACCGCCAGCGAACTTCGGGTTGATCCCGAGCAGGCTTGCGATGTACGTCAGGACGCGCATCTGGGCTTCTTCGTCGAGCGGCGCAAGCGCGCCGTGGATGGCCTGGATGGCGCCGAATTCCTTTGCTGCGTCAGAGCTCATAACTAATGACTCCTGTGGATGATATTCGATCATTTTATGAGTCAAATCATTCGTGTCAATGGGTCATGTTTTATCGAATATGTGCCGGGGAATCTTCTGGGTGCTCGGTTGCCTTGGGCCCCATTGTTCATCGGGGATAGCCACAAGGGGTCGAGGCGATGGGAAGATTCTTGCGGCCAAATTCAGGCTTTGCGGTGAAAGAAGGGTACCCAGTCGGGTTCCGCTTGAGGCGGTTTACCCTTTTCGCCTTTCCTTGCCGCCGTGGCGGCGGCCCAGGCAGGGCGCAGCGTCTCCAAGATGGACACAGGCTGGGCGATCAGGCGTCAGTCCAGATCAGGGGGCAGCGGGCCGGAATTCGCGTGGCTCCTGAGCGCAGAATGCTCGAGTCCGAGCCCGAGCCCGATCACATCTCAGCTTTGCTTTGCCGCGCGGTCGAGTGAGCCGCCACAGCGAAACGGCCGTCCGGCACGCTCGAGCGTGACCTGCAAGGGCGAAGCGTCTACGCTGAGGGCGCCGCGACGGCTGACCCGGCTGTCATTCTTCCGAATAGGCTTGTCCTCCCTGCCGGCGTGCTATGTCGATATGGATGCCGGTCATTCGT
Organism: Paucibacter sp. XJ19-41; assembly: GCF_028462495.1. Classification (NCBI taxonomy): domain Bacteria; kingdom Pseudomonadati; phylum Pseudomonadota; class Betaproteobacteria; order Burkholderiales; family Sphaerotilaceae; genus Roseateles; species Paucibacter sp. XJ19-41. The sequence goes on along the minus strand of NZ_JAQOWX010000144.1, from coordinate 4,184 downwards.
CGATGGGATGCGAGGCGCCCCCTCAGGTGGGCGCGCCGAGCGTTCAACTGAACAGGAGTGAAGACATGCCATACATCGATGGTTTCGTGATCGCGGTCCCCACCGCCAACAAGCAGCAGTTCATAGAGCACGCGCGTCATTTCGATTCGCTATTCATCGAGCTCGGCGCGATCCGTGTGATCGAAGCCTGGGGCGACGATGTTCCCGACGGCAAAGTCACCGACTTCCGCCGCGCAGTCCAGGCCACGGCCGAGGAGACGGTGGCTTTTTCGTGGGTCGAATGGCCGGACAAGGCCACGCGCGACGCAGGCATGAAGAAGATGATGGAAGACCCGCGCATGGATCCCTCCACACCCGGCAACCCGCCGATGCCCTTCGACGGCAAACGCATGATCTTCGGCGGCTTCGAGCAGGTGGTCGAAGTGAAGGCCTGAACAGGGGTGTCGCCGGGGCGCCAGCATCCAGTCGGCCGACACTCCCTGTTCGCGCGCCGGCAAGTCGGCGACATAGGTCGACAGGGTCATGCAAGCCTTGATACGCTGCACGGCGGGCCTGAATAAGACGGGCAGGGCGAGGATCAAGAACCGGCCGCGCCCCTACCTGCTTGCAGGTCCTTCATCAGAACTGTTCAGCCCCTGAGTCGCACAGCGACCCCCAATGGAGGCCGAAGACCTGGACAACAAGGATCTCGAGCGCCTGCCCTGCGTCAAGCAGGGCCTGTGGTTTCATGGCGGGGTCAGCGCCTGCCATGTCCGCATCGTGCACCACCACCTGCTCATGGGCAGCGGCGATGACGACGACCCGCCCGAGCTCGCGCGCGACCGCGTCGCCGACTGCTACTACGTGCTCTTCGACCTGCCCCATGCCGACTGGCACAACGGCGGTGCCGCGCTGTCGCTGCGCGAGGCGGTCTTCATCGCGCAGCGCCGGCTCGGCCCCATGCTCAGCTGGAGCGATTGAGCCGGGGCGCCGGCAGCCCCTAGACTGCCCGGCATGCCCCATGCCGTTTCCCGCCTGCGTGCCGCCTGCCTCGCGCACAGCAGCACCCGCCCTCATCTCGATCGCGGCACGCCCCGCAAGGAGCGCTGTGCGCGCTGCCGCCTGATTCCCAGCCACTGCATGTGTGCGCTGCGGCCGCAGCTGGCGGCACCGCCGCGCTCGGCCCTGTGCCTGATCATGGCCGAGTTCGAGCCGCTCAAGCCCAGCAACACCGGCTGGCTGGTGGCCGATGTGCTTCCGCAGACCCACGCTTTCGCCTGGTCCCGCGTCGCTGTTGATCCGGCGCTGCCGGCCTTGCTGGCCGATCCGCAGTGGCAGCCCTATCTGGTGTTTCCCGGCGAGTTCGTGGCGGCGCCCGAGCGGGTGGTCAGCGAGCCCGCGCCGCCGTCGTCCGACGGGCGCCGCCCGCTGTTCGTGCTGCTGGACGGCACCTGGTCCGAGGCGCGCAAGATCTTCCGCAAAAGCCCCTATCTGGACCGCTTGCCGGTACTGAGCCTGAGGCCCGAGCAGCTCTCGCGCTACCGCCTGCGCCGCTCCAGCCACGAGCACCATTTCTGCACCTCGGAAGTGGCCGCGCTATGCCTGGCCCTGGCCGGCGATCTGCACGCCGCGCAGACGCTGGAGGCCTATCTGGATGTGTTCAGCGCCCGCTACCTGAGCGCGCGGCAGAGCGTGCCGGCGGATCCGCAGGACGCGGCCCACCAGCGGCTGCGCGACCTGGCCGCGCCCCCGCGCTGAGGGCCGCAGGCCTCAGTGCGACATCAGCACCGGCACCGTCATCGCGTCCAGCAGCCCGCGTGTGGCTCCGCCCAGCACCAGCTCGGTCCAGCGCGAGTGGCCATAGGCGCCCATCACGATCAGGTCGGCGTCCTGATCGGTCGCGCGCGACAGCAGGGCCTCGGCCACACCGATCTCGCTGCGTTCCTCGCGGGCCTCGGCGGCCACGCCCTGCCAGGCCAGCCATTGCTGCAGCGCCGCCAGCCGCGGCCGCAGGTCTTCATCCTCCAGGCTCTCACGCCAGCTCAGCAGCTGCACGCTTTGCGCCTGACGCAGCAGCGGCAGGGCATCATTGAGGGCGCGTGCGGCCTCGCGGCTGTCATCCCATGCCACCAGGGCGCGTTGGCCCAGGGTCTTGAAGCTGGCCGCATAGGGCAGCAGCAGGGTGGGGCGGGCGCTGTGCAAGAGGACCTGCTCGAGCACGGCGCGCGCCTGGGTGTGGCCGGGCCTGTCGGGGTCGGGCTGGCTCATCAGCAGCAGGTCCGAGCAATGGGCATGGCGCACCAGCGAGGACGCGCTGTCCGCCGGGTCGACGATCACCTCGCAGGAGCGCAGACCAGCGGCGGCACAGGCGGCGCGAAACAGCGCGGCGGCCTGATCGGCCTGCTGCTGCAGCAGCTCCCAGGCCATGGTGTTGAACTCGGCCAGCGCCGCGCCGGCCTCGGGAACAACCGGGAAATTCAGCAGCCCGGTGGGCGNCGGCCTGATCGGCCTGCTGCTGCAGCAGCTCCCAGGCCATGGTGTTGAACTCGGCCAGCGCCGCGCCGGCCTCGGGAACAACCGGGAAATTCAGCAGCCCGGTGGGCGCCAGGCCGACCAGATGGCATTCCATGCGCTGCGCCAGCGCGATGGCCTGGCGACTGCGCTCGGTGCATTGCGGGGTCTGATCCAGGTGGACGAGAAGGCTGCGATAGCTCATCGGGGCTCCCTGCGATGGATGGTGCCGGTGCAGGCCAGTCTAGGCATTGCGGCCGCGTGGGCCTTGAGCCAGATCAATCAAGCCGGCGGAATCTCATCGCCCATCTTGATCAGGCCCTTGGCGACGAAGCGCTTGAAATCGCCCAGCGGTATCGCCGCCGAGCCATGGGTCTCGCCGTCGACCCAGCTCAGCGTGGCGTCGGCTCGGGTGGTCTGGACCTCGATCGGCCCCTTGCGTATCACGATGCTGGGGCCGTCGCCTTCGCGGTACTCGACCTTGCCGGTGATGAGGGCGGTCTGTGTCATGAGCGTCTCCAGGTTTGCCGTGAACAGGGCTCAGCATCGTCCCCGCAGCGCTCGCCGCGAAGCGGACGGCCCCGCCTGCGGCTGTAGCCCTTGTCCTACCCGCGCGGCGCCCGGACCGGTTCTTCTCGCTTAATGCACGCTTAATCGCCAGCCCCGAGCATCCGCTCCCATACCGACCCGCCGCCCCTGGCGGGTTTGCGAAGGAGTGAACTTGCTGAGCGCTGCCTGTTGTTTCCCGCCCCCGTGCTCCGACACCCGAACGTCGGCTGCGGCGCCCCTCGCGGCAGGCTCGCGTCTGCGGCTGCATCGGCCCGGCGAGCCCGGCCGCAAGGCCGTCGAGGCCTTCATCGCCGCCATCTATGCCCAGCGCTTCGGCGCCACGCTGCGGCAGTTCGCGCCGCTGCTGCTGAGCCTGTGCGACGAGAGCGGCGAGCACATCGTTGCGGCCGCCGGCTACCGGCCCGCCAGCGAGACGCTGTTCCTGGAGCGTTATCTGGCGGCGCCTATCGAGCAGCTGCTGGCCCGCCAGGCCGGCGCGGCGACGCCGGCACGCGGGCGCATCGTCGAGGTCGGCCATCTGGCCGCGGCCCGCTCCGGCGAGGGCCGGCGCCTGATCATGCTGATGGGGCCGCACCTGGCCGAGCAGGGTTTTGAGTGGGTGGTCAGCACACTGACCACCGAGCTGCGCCATCTGTTCCTGCGCATCGGCGTCACGCCGCTGGCCCTGGGCCTGGCCGACCCGGCCGTGCTGGAGCCCGACGAGGCGCGGCTGTGGGGCAGCTATTACGAACACCGCCCGGTCGTGCTGGCCGGCCATCTGCCGCAGGCGCTGCAGCAGCTGGCCCGTCGTCGTGCGGATCGTGCAGCCAGGGAGGCCTCATGAGCGGGCTGCTGCTGGGGCCCGGCGCCGCGCTGGAGGATGGGCGCCAGACCTGGGCCCGCGAGGCGCTGGAGAGCGCCGCCCATGGCCTGGCGCGCCGCCTCCGGGCCGGGGGCACGCGGGTGCTGGCCACTCTGATGGACAACTCGCCGGCCTGGGTCATTGCCGACCTGGCCGCAGCGCTGGCCGAGGTGGTCCATGTGCCGCTGCCGCTGTTCTTCACGCCCGAGCAGCTGGGCCATGCGCTGCAGGCGGCCGCGGTCGACACGCTGCTGGCGCCCGCCGCGCTGGCCGCGCGCTGGCC
>NZ_JAQOWX010000143.1:0-12882 GCF_028462495.1 Paucibacter sp. XJ19-41 | reverse complement strand
CCATCATTCTCCTGGTTGATGGACTTCGCTACCTTTACGCTGGTACGCCTGGGAGGGGGCAGGTCAGTACAACACCATCAGAGTTTGACGTTCACAGATGGGGGCCCGCATTGCATGCAACGTCAGCGACCGGGCACGGCATCTTGACTCGGGCCTGATCGAACGACCGCTGCTTGGCGCTTGGCTGACGCTCTAGTCCGAAGGCCGTGCGACTGTTCCCAACCCGTTGGCGTCAGCTGCTGGCCGACGTAGCGGTCATTCGGCCGCAGAACTTGCGCCTTTGCCAACGAGCCGTTTCAAGCGCTGTCGACATCGTCGGCTTCGCTTACGCTGGAACGCGCCCGGTGGCGGGGATCCGGGGGGGCGACTGGTCCGATCGTGAAGTCGCCTCCTTACTCGCTCGGGCCTTCGACGCTCGGCGTCATCCAGCGGTCGCAAGTCGAGTTCAGGCAGGCTTCGCCGGACATGTCTGGTTACTCCCTTCCTCAGGCCGCGGACTCCCGAACGTTCCCGGATACTGCTTGCGATAGTCATCCAGCAGGACTTCCCAGGCGACCAGGAATGGCTTGCGCCACTCCCAATAGTCCCAGCCCGGGAGAAGCTCGTGCCTTCTGCTTTCAACAAGGTTCTGTAGGCAGGCGAACCGACGCGATGCAGATGGATGAGTCGTCGACTGCACGCATTCGATCTCGTCGCAAAAGTCTATGGCGCGCAATGCGAACTCGACGCCTCCAAAAACGCTGAACATGCCTCGCAACGAGTCTTCAGGCAGCTGGCCGCCGAGTTGCGCCGCGTGCGACTGCGCCTGCCGAAGGATGTCCATGGCGTGGCAGTCGGCGCGAAGCTCTTCGTTCCAGGACGGGACTTGATCCTCCGGAACCTGCTCCCCTGCAAGCGCCTCCGGCGAGGCCGCCTGGAAGATCGCGACGTCTGTGGTGTGGACGACCTCGTGCAGCAGGATCCAGAGCTCTGCGTAGTCGGCGAAGGTGAGAGCGAGATTCCTGGCGGGCTGAGGGCAGGCGTCCAGGTCGTGCACCAGCGCATCGAGGTGCTGCGTACTCAACTTGGGCCGGAGATAGGAGATGGCCGTCGCAACCTGGGCATTGTGGGCAGACGCTTCTTCCGCCGACAGGCCGGCGGTCGTCCGATAGGTGAAGCGCGGCGGGTTCCAGGTCATGATCCTGCCGGCGGCCGAAGCAAGCAGCCGCCACACCCAGAACATGAGGCGCGCGTCAACTACGACAAGCTGGATCGCGCCCGAACACGTGCGGCACTTCCCTGTGAAGGCGCGTGCCTGCGCGCCGGGGAGTTCCGCGACACGAACGGAGAGGCCATGGGGGAACGCCTGCCGGGCCGTCGGAGCGAGGCGATCGAGAGTCTGCATGAGGTGCTCGTGCATGAGCGCATGGTCGGTGCCGTTCACCTCTCTCAACCACGCCAGGTAGTGCGCTTCAGTGGCCTGCCGACAGCATTCCATCCGGCCTCCCCTTGGTGAAAGGTTGGTCAAGCACTTGAACTCGCAAGGCGCGGCTGATTGCCGCACCCGGGCCGTCACCTCGACAGCATAACTCTGCCGTTCCTGCGAAGCTTGAGTCATGGGTCGCTCCGACATCAAGGCCGGTCAAGCCTGTACACCGACCTATAACGGCCCTCCGACCGCACGCTCCGCACTACGCCATGCACGCGCTTGAGCGGGGGGAATGGAACTCAATATGGCGCAGGCATCCTGACCGTTGGATCGCCAAGCAGCACGAGGGCTTGGCGATCACTGGCCATCAGCTTGCTGCGCAAGGCGCGCTCGATGGCGCCCGGCACGAGGTCGTCGTGGTCACGCAGCGCGTCGGCATGGTCCATGAGCAGGCCCGCTACGGCGCGGACGTAGCTCTGGAGCACCATTCCGAGTGGTCGGCGAGAAACACCATGCAGTTCTCGCGAGAACGCATTTACCAGCGGGGAAGCGAGGATCTGGTTTGTCTCGGGGTCGCGAAGGGTCCAGTCGAAGGTGGGTTCGACGTGCCCGATGAAGGCCCTCAATGGCGTTGGTGCGCTCAACAGAGCCTGCGGCAAGGGCGCCACCTGGTCACCAGCCCCGGCGACCGCGGTCAGTGTGCGGTCAAGGCTGGTATAGGGCGTGAGGATGCCGGCGAACTCGCTTACCGCCGCGCTACCCGCCGAGCAACATGCGTGGGCGTACCAGATACAGCCGCCCGGATTCCAAGCCGCCAGTGCCGTCAGATCTAACAGACGGCGCTCCTGATCCACCGGCAGGCCTAGTTGCTGCCGGAGCTTCAGCGGGTTGTCCAACGGATAGGTAGCGCCATGGCTCGAGGTCATTACGAAGGCCGGTCGCCGTTCCACGAGCGCACCGATCAACGACGCGCTCCGGGCAGCCTCCGCAACGAGATGTCCCCCATCGAGCGCGAACTCGCCCTGCGGGTCGCTCCGCAACGCAGCAGCCAGCTTGTCAGCCAGCGACGTTCGCATCAGCCTCGTGATGTCCGGGTGGGCATGATCGACCGCCCAGACTACTGGCGTGGCGCGCTGTACCGCACATCTCGACCACTCGTCGAGCAGGTGCTCGATGTAGTTTTCCAGTGCTGCGCCCGACAGGGCAATGCGACCTACGAAGGCCTCCGTCTGCAGCCGATACTGGACGCGCCACGGAATGGCTGCAGGCGACGCGGCAATCAGCAGGTAGTGCGGCACCTTGAGGCCTACCACACCGCGCTCACCCGACACCCGGAGGTCGGCTGCCGGTCGGTCGGTGAAGTAGCGTCGCAAGCGACCATCCCGAACGTCGGGGCGCCAGCGCAGGACGGGGGCCTGGCCCCGCTCGGCCACGAGCTTCTGCAAAGCCAGCGGCAAGTCTCTGCCGAGGGCCTTCTCGCCATCGGGGACCGCGTCGTCGTCGGGCACGACCAAGCCCCACCCGACGTCGGGCTGCCGCCAGTCGGCCAAGTCGAGTTCCGGCCCAGCCAGGTCTTGCGGAGGGGCTGGCCCCGCGCGGGCGGCCCACGACCTGGCATACCCCAGGTCGAGCATGCTCTCGGCCTGCTCTCCGAACCAGGCGTTGCTGTACAGAGGGCTGGACCAGATCCCGCTCACCGGAACTCCCCGTTCACGTCCGGCCATGCGGACTCGGGAATGTCGGCCAGCATCGCTTTCATGACCTGGAGCCTGCCCGCCTCGTCAAGCGTCTCGCGAATGTTCTTCAGCCAGGCCACTGCCATATCGATGGCCAGGCGCTGCTTGGTACTCAAAGTCGCCTGTGCCTTGACCAGCCGCATCGGGTCGACACTCTGTACGTAGAGCACGGGTACAGCCCATTCGTGCGAGCCGGCGTCGTCGTCCACATCTTCGGCCTCATGTGCGTCACGTATGGCGGCGCGACCTTCCCGCACGATAGGCGCCATCTCGAATTCGATGGTTGCGCCGACAGGACTGCTGTCCAGCGCGGCCAATGCGAGGCGCAGATCTCGCAGCAGCGCGCGGTACAAGGCCTCGCCGAAGGCGTGGGCGTCGCGCGCACCAATGGGGTCGATCATGGCTATCGACGAGGCAAAGCCGTAAGTTACCGCCTGGTGCGCAATCGAAAGGTCGTTGCCGCCGCCATCGGCGCCGTGGCAGCAGTTCAGCGTGAGCAGCCAGGGATTGGGAAGTAGCCTCGCGATGCCGCGTACGTCCTCCGCCCGCAGTCGCACCGATCCTTGGCCGTTGTCACTCGCCATGTCAGAAGCCGTGGCCAGCTCCAGCGATTGGCTCCCATCTTTTGCACCTGGCCGGCCATGCGCGAAGAGGTGTAGCACGTGGGGCGCAAAGGCGATGATGTCCTGTACGACCATCGATCGCTTGGGTGCCACGCCACCGAGCGAGATGCCCTCGATGCCGCTTTCGATGTCGGCCTGCACAACAGTCCGCGTTGCCGCGTCGCCCGTGAGAACCAGGACTTCGACAGCGAGGCCAGCAGCACGAGCTTCGGTCATCGCCTTGCGCAGCATGCGCCATTCGTTGTGCTGGTTGTGGATCCCATAGGCCGAGATGATCGCCAGCAGGCGCAGCGTGTCGGGCATTGCTCGCGGCTCGCTGCCCTTCCCATTGCCTGCTGCGCTGATCCGGCCCATCGGTGAACGCGCGTCCAGGGCCATGAACTGGTCCTTGGCATTGCACAGCGTTTCCCACGGTATGGACTCGACCTCGCCGAGGTCTACGCGGATGTACAGCGGCTCCGAGTGCGCCTCATTCAGGCTGGCCAAGTGGTCTAGAACGGGCGCGATGCCGGGGTGGGCAGCCAAAGCATCGTGCAGTTGACGGCCGCACTCGCGCGTGACCGAGGGCGGCTCCCACGCCGGCGGCCTGGACGGCCTGGGCGTCAGCGGCCGAAACTTCAGCGCCACCGGTTCCAGCGCGCGTGAACTCTGCTCGGCCTTGGCGATGAAGGGTTCCGCGCCGGTGACGGGATCCGGCACGTCGTAGGTGCTGATGGCCAAGATCGTCCTCATGGCAGCTCGCCCCGCTGCTTCGCCAGCGCCGCCACGGCACCGCGCAAGGTCTGGAGTGTGTCGCTCAGATCATCCGCCATTTGCTCGGCCATGCCGCCCGGCATCAGTTCGTCACGTGCGAGTTTCTGGTACTGGAGCTGCCACGCTTCGGCCAGTCGCTCGGTGCTGGAGACCCACGCGTTGCCATTCTGGCTCGCTTGCCACATGGCATCCGTCGGAAGCTGCCGTTCGGCCGCGGCCACGTAGAGCGCCTGCTGCGGATTGCGGGCCGTCGCTTCAAGCAGGGCGACCGGGCCCAGCGACTCGACCACCACATTGGCGGCGCCTCTCAGGCCACGGCTCACCAAAGACAGCGTGTTATGCACCAAGTAGGGCTGACAGTATAGGAACAGGGACTGGGATTGCGGCGGTTGCTGTGGAGGCGGGCCGAACAGGAAGCGGTAACCATCGGCAATCGCGCTGCCACTGGGGTCCAGGTGATGGTCGTGCATCATCATCGGTCCCGGACGGCTTTGCGCGACTTCGTCGGCCAGAGCCCGTAGTCCTTCAGCCGAATCGTCGGCGAGCAACTCGAAGCAGGTCGCCCAGGCACCGATTTGCGTCATGAAAGTCTGCAGTTCCAGGAGGCCGACCGGCCCGGCCAGGTAGTCATCGCTGCGCCCCAGGGGAGACTGGGCGAACAGCAAGGTACCTCTGTCTTTCGCAAGGCGGCTGTAGCAGCAAAAGTGCACCACATCCACCGCGCGTGGCCGCAGCGTTTGGCGCATCCAAAGCAACCAGGGAGAACGCAGCAGACCTGCGTGGTCGAGCACGCGCGAACCCAGGTCAGACTGCACGAAAGGCGCGGCCTCCTGCGGGTCATGGATCACCACCTGCCCGGACTTGAGCACGCGTTTCCAGCGCACACGGAGTTCCGGTAGCAACTCCGCGTCAGCGAATACGTGCACTCGCGTGGGTCGTGGCGACCCTACCAGGAGCGCTTGCATCGTGATATCAACGGCCCGGTGGACATAAACATGTTCCCAACCCAGCGGCGCGCTGGCACACAGCGCGACCTCCAAAGCGGCCGATGCCTCGCGAGGCGGGGGGAAGATGAAATCGGGGAGCATCAGCACCGGCACGTTCAGGTAAGGGATCAGTTCCCGTTCCCATGCCAGCCACCGGAGCGCTCCGTACGGCTTCACCATATGGATCCACAGCGGACGTTGTATCGCGCCGACGTGCCGCACTGCGTACTGCAACTCTTCCTTGAAGCGATCAGGGAGGCAAGGCCACGGAGGCGCACCCTCCCCGCGCCTTCGCCGTTTGGGGACCTCTAGGCGTAGTTCGTCGGCGTCGAACAGCCACACATGCAGGTCGGCCAGTTTCCCGTCGCGACGACCCTGCAAAGTGATGCGCACCGATGCACTCAGGTCGGGTTGCTCGTCCGTCCCCCGCTGCACCTTAAGCACGAGGATGTCGTGCTGCTGCTTGAGCTGTTCGGCCATGGGCGAGTCAGGCCAGCTGGGTCTCGTGGGCCGTGGCGAGCTGCATGCTCAGCCACCAGGTCTCTGGATGACTGATGTCGCCATGGCCGTCGATGGTGCGTGTGCCATTGATGGCCCGTAGCGGGCCGCGACGCTCGAAGTTGTAAGACACGCCCACGTCCTCGATCACCTGGAACTCAGCGCCCGACGCCTGGGCCCCGAAGCCGCCCATCGCGGCATAGTGGCTTGGCGTGCTGCCATCGCCCGCGTACTGCAGTTCTCCTGGATCGCTGCTGCGACGAAGGGCAATGTGGTACAGACGTGTCAGCGGTACGTCATTGGCGCTGTAGGTTGCGCAGATGGGCTGCTTCACGCGAAGCAAGGCGCTGTGAAAACCGCCGGGCCCGATTTCGTCCGGTACTTCGCGAGCGAAGGCGTACTGCGACACCGCCGGTTGCAGCAGCAGCACAGACTCAACGCCACGGGTTCCGTCAGGCTGGGCGCACAAGGCCGTCATCACCACCTTGCAACCGTACGAGTGCCCGAGCAGGTGAATGCGCGCATCTGGCGCGGCGTCAAGCAGCGCCTGGAGCAGCGGGGCAACTCCCTCGTGGCCCACCACGCCGGCGCGGTCCTTCATCTGCCACACGGTGAACGGCTTGACCACGTGCCGAGGATCGAGCACCTTGAGCTTCGAGAGCACATCGTGCCAACCCGCCGCCGATGGTCCGGCACCGCCCGTCGCGCTGCCGACCTTACCGACATCATCCTCGCCAGGCTCAGGCGTAGCGAGCGCGGCGGCGGCGGCCAGCAGATCGTCGGCTGTCCGGGTGCCCGCACCGGCCTCATCGTCGACGGGAATGGCCGAGGCCAGCAGTTCGGCCAATTCCGCAGCTTCCGCGGCACTTACGGAGCTCGCGCTGGCTAGCTCATGGAAGCGCGTGCGGTGCGAAACCGGAAGTGCCTCCGCCACGTCGCGCAACAGGCGTTGTTCGGCCTCGGCGGCAGCTTCCAGGCTTTGCGGGCTGGCTGATGCAAAGCCAGGACCGACCTCGGATTCGAACCAGGTCAGTGTCTGGCTGGGCCAGAAGACTCCGACGAGCAGCGGCTTGAAGTTCGGCGGAAATTCGAGTGCGCCTTCGCGGTGCAGGGCCTGGACACCCACGATGAACGACTCGTATAGGGCCGTAGCCGCGCTCCAGTCGTTGTTCCAGCCGTGGGAAAAAAGGAAGATGTCCGTATGCTGTGTAGCGTTGCCCAGCAGGTGCTCCCGGGTGTGCGGTCCTTCGCATATACCGCTCTTGTCGAACGGAATGACGTAGTAAGGCACATCCCCTGCATCGACCGAGCTGATGACACGATAGGGGCCGGCGGGTAGGACACTGGGCATGATGTTTGGCGAGTCCGCTGTTGCAGAAGCAGTACACATTGCAGCCGAGAGCTCGCTGTGTCAACACCAATCGATAGGAGCAGTCCATGGCGACATTGCAGGGTCCGGGCGCACACAGTGACGGCGATCTGGAGGAGGCCTTCAAGCTTCTAATGTCCTCGGAGGATCGGGACGCCATCGCCCGGCTGATTGCGACGCAGCCACTTGTGCACGACCCGCGGTTCCATTCGTTCCTCAGGCAACGGCGTCTGCAACTCGACGAAGCCGAGAAATTGATGCCCGGCTTCAGTGAGCTGTTCCTGGAGCGCCACGACGCGCTGTTCACCATGCTGCACATGCGAGCCTACGCCCGGAAGGGCGCTGCTGCGGTTCCTGGGTCGCAGACGCCCGCGGCCGCAGCATGTGCACGCGCGCCGGAGCTCATGGTTGCGATCCTGAACGCCTGCAGTGCGGCCGGCGGTGGCCTCCCGTCCGAGGATGGTCCGACGCACGTGCTGCCAGAGGACCAGCCTGCCCTGGAAGAGGAGCTGCGAACACTGCTGCCTGCAGGGGCGCCGGATTGGCCCGCATGGGCGCCGCGCGCGGGCGGCCTGTTCGGCCTGCTGTTGCTGGGTTGCGTGGCATGCCGCAAGCCCCGTTTGGCCCTGCGCGCATGGGCTGTGGACGACGAGGCGGACCGAGGCTGGCGGGACGAATTGTTGGGCGGGCGCCTCAATGCCGATGCCTGCCCTCACTGCGGCAGCATGCTCGCCTGGCCAGCGCGCATCTGGGCGGCCCAGTCATCGCAGCCGCTGGATCCGCTGGCGACCCTGTCCTGCCTCTTCCGGCTAAGCGGGCGCGAGCGCATCTATCTGCCGCCACCGGAGACCGCGCGTGATCCCGCGCTCGACCGGGTGATGGAGGCACGGCTGGATATCCTTGGCCGTCAGCTAGGGCCCGACTGGTCGCTCGGCGAGGCCACCGGTTCCGGCGTCTACTCCGAGGGCATTGCCTACGGCATCAATGACCTGCGCCGCCGCCTTGACGACATCAAGGGTCGGTCTCCTTCGGACATCTCGTACGAGGACATGGTCCGGCAGATTGTCCATCGCCTGCGCGAGGGAGAGCTCTCGTTCTGGGATGCCGAGGCCTTCCTCACCCAAATTGCCAGCACCGCCATGGCGCAATGGCCGGTCATCCTGGCAGAGGGGGGTGAGCCGGTCGAGGTGCTGGTTCGGCGCCTCGTGCTCGAGTCCTGCCTTCGCGCCCAAGGTGCAACAGGCGCGGCACTGTGCGGGGCTGCGGCGAGTGTCGTGCAAGCCTACTGCGCGCTGGGCCAGGTGGCGCTGGCAGAGATGAGCCTTGCGCGGGCGCACGACCTGCTGGCGGAGCACCGAGGCGGTGACCTCGGCCCGCAGCTTTCAGTGCTCATGGCGCAGGAGTCCCTTCACATCGCGCGAGGTGGATTCGCTGACGCGGCTCGCGTGCGTGAAGAAATCCGCCAACTGCGCGCTGCTGCGGACGCCGCCACGGCAACCGCAGACGTGATGCTGGCGATGAACCAAGCCCTCTTCGTGCTGCAGAACGGTGACCTCCCTGCCGCGCTGATCGCGCTCAGGCAAGCGCTGTCGGATTTCGAGCGGCTGGAGCGTGAACGCCACGACGCGGCCGATCAGCCCGGCATGCTTGCGGCTCGCCAAGGGCGCAGCGGCTGCGTGGCAAACCTCGGTTGCCTCAAGGCCGAGGCTGCGGTGGGCCTGGAACTGCTGCGGCAGCTCACGGCGGCTGAGGGCGACTTTTCGCTGTTGCCGGCTGATTCGATTCGACAGCTCCAGCGCTTCGGCAACCCCGGGCGTACTAAGGCGGTGCTGCGCACCCTGCTCTTGAACTGGGCCCAGACGCAAGCGCCGGCATCTGCTCTTGCATCGCGCCAGGAAGCGGAGGCCGACCTGCGTCTGGCCATCGCCTTGGCCACCGAGACCGGGCAAAGCGAGTACCTTGGGATTCAGCACCTTCAACTGGCTCGGCTGCTGCGTGAATCGGGTCGCGTTGAAGAGGCATATCCCCTGTTGCCGCTGGCGCTTCGCCATGCCACCAGCGCCGGCGACCAGCAGCATGTGGCAGCAGCTGCACGAGAACTGGCGAGCTGCGCTGCGGAGCGCGGTGACCGCTCGGGCGAACTGGATGCGCTGGAGACATTGATGCGCAGCGAGATCCGCGCAGTCATCGAGGGGCGTTCAGATGCGCGCGAGCTGTCGCACACGGCGGCCCTTTCGATCCACACCGTCTGCGCGGACGGTGTACCCACCGAGGACATCGCTCGGGCCATCGTCCTCGCGGAGAGCGGCAAGCGGGTGGCGCTGGCCAGGTCCATGCGTTTGGGCACCGCATGGTTACCGAAGGCCGGCGCCGCGTCGAGTCAGCTCGCAACCCTGTTGGATGAGCGCGATGAACTTCGGCAAGGCGCTCTGTGGGCGTCGACGGCGGACGGCAGTGCAGAGCGCTCCGCGCGGCTGCACGAACTGGAGGCATTGATCCATGCCGAGCGAGTGGCCCTGGCGCAGCGTGACCCGCGCTACGCGGCGTGGCATGACGCCACGTGGGCCGGCCTGACAGCCGTCCCGGCAGTGCGGCGCGCGCTGGCTGCCCTGGGCCCGCACACGACCTGGGTCGGCTTACTCGTAGAGGCAGGCACGGCCTACGCCTACGCGCTTTGGGCCGACGGTGCTGCCGCGTGCGCACACCCGGCCGAAGGCAATGCGGCCAATTGGCTGCCACAATTGCTCGACGGGCTGGCTCTGCGATTCGCACAGCTGCGGCCCGACGATGTGGTGTTGATCTCGCCCAGCGCTGAATTGGAGGACATCTCATGGGCTGAGCTGCCCATGGAAGGCGCGCCGCTGGTCGAGCGGGTAGCTCTGTCGGTAGTCCCCGGCGTGGGCGTGCTCGAGGTGTGCGCAGCCCGCGCCAAGCGAACGTGGAAGACTGCGGCGTGCCTGGGCGCGCCGCATCGGCCAAACCTTCCTTTCCTGGATGCCGCACGAAAGGAAGTGGAGCGAGTGGCTGCCGACCTCGATGCAGCCGGCATGGCGGTCAAGGGACCGTTCGTCGGCCTTCAGGCCAACATCGGCACCCTCGCGGAAATCGTCGAAGGCTGTGACCTGGTGCACCTCGCCTGCCACGGCGAGCTGACCGCAGGTGGCGGTGTGGACCTGATGCTCGCACCGAACCTAATCGAGGGGGACAGCGGGATTCTGGGTGGCGATACCGTGGTGTCTGCAATTCGCCTAGCCGATGGCGCCTTGGTGGTCTTGGCCGCGTGTTCGTCGGCCAGCGCGGGCGCGTCGTCACGCTTCGTAGAGCCCGGTCAGGTTCCCGCATGGTTGATCGCAGGCGCCGGGACCGTGCTGGCCTGCCTGCGCCCGATCGAAGACGATGCAGCGCGGCGCCTCCATGCTTCGTTCTATGGAAACCTGTTCGCGGGTGTCCACGCTGCAGTGGCCCTGGCCCGATCGCAGCGAGAGGCCGCGCGCGGTAATCTTGGTCCGGAACTAGTCGATCCTCGGCAATGGGGCGCCTATGCGCTCTTTGGTGCGTAGTCTTCGATCCATCATCACCGCTTGCAGGTGCAGGTGCAGGTGCAGGCGGAGGAGCAGGCGGAGGAGCAGGCCCGTGGTGATGTCATGCCTAGCGTAGGCTAGGCGGCGTCGGTGAACCGCGAGCTCAGTTATCAGTCCTCGAACTTGCGGCGCGCATGCACAAGGCATCCCGCCTCATCACGCTCACCGAACTTGAGGACGGGCTCGTAGCCCTTGTAGTGGTCACATACGAGGGTGCCGTTCTAGCCGGCCAGGAACGCGGCCGGATACCGTGCAGCGGCCACTATTGGCGAAAGTTCCACTTCGCTCGCATCTAATCCTTGGATTTAGATGATCTACGTCGTCTTGCTGTGACGGCGTCGAGAACCGATTTTGTGGAAGGCAGTCGATGAAGCTGCGAAAGTTTTGGTGTCAGTTCAGGAAGAGCCATGAGAACTTCCTGTAAGGAGACCTTGGAGCCCGAGACAACCGCGACGCGTGATGAGAATAACGAGCTAATGGCCGCAGCGTAGGCCTCGTCTCGGCCGGCCCAATCAACCCGGGTTGACTTCCCGGCTCTGATCCGAGGGAGCAGTGCATTCGCTGAATCGAGCCACGCCCTGTCATTCCGGTACAGCCAAGCAAACGCATCAGGAGCACGAAGTCGAATCTGTTTGACACCCAGATGCCCAAACTTCTCGACGAGGTGACTCCACCTACGGCGGGCCAGCTTGCGGGCAAGCATTTCACGCGCCTCATGCCACTGCCGCTGTAAATCAGGCGTGGTGCGAAGCACCCGGGTGACTGTCTCAACCGAAACTTCGTAACGCTCTGCCACCAGTGTCTTTTCAATCCCGCCGCGCAAAGCGCTGACCATCGACCTTCTGAGCTCGTCTACGAGCTTCTTGGGTCGCCCCTTGCTGCATACGCCGAGCTTGGACAGCCAGGCCTGTCCGGTATGGGGGTCGACTCCGACGGCTCTTGCTGCGGAGCTCGGGGCAGCCCCGTTTTCGACCAACGCGTAGAAACGAACCTGCGCAGGATTGCCTGGCATGTCCGCTGCTGTCTCGGGCGGATCTTGCGAGCCGGCGCACAACTCCTCTGCGGCGGAGGCGGTCCCCCGCTGAAAGCAATCCTGAAAACGGCTCCAGCTGCCGAATACCAAACCTATGACTGCGAGGACCTTCGCAGGGTGCTTCACTCCCGATCGCTCCGCCATCGCCTTGCGGAGTAGGTTTACTGCTTGATCGGCGTTCAGGCGCAGAGCACCGAGGTCCGGCGCGCTCGCAACCAGTGCGAGGTGGCGCTCAAGAGCAGATCCGATCGACCTCGCTTTCAACTTCCCCGAGCGGCCAACATGTCCGGCACTCTCGAGTGAGTCTTGGAAGACGCTTCGCAGCCGGCATCGGTCGGCAAGATAGGCGGCTGGCATCGTCGATAAAGCTTGCGCATCGATAGACATGCGCGTCAGCATCTGCCAATGCGTGTCTGGAAGCGCACGCCGATCGATCAGCGAAACGAATCCGCAGTATCGATCATCCGGCAGTACCCACTGGAAGCGCCTCGAGCCGTTCACCTTCGGCGCCGCGACTTCAAGGGCCTGGCCATGAAGATGGCATCTCCAGACTCCCGGCAGTTGGTGCGCCAAGTGCCAGTAGGCAACCTGGTGGTCTCTTTGATCTTCTATGCGACATGCGGGGCAAGACTTCAGCGGATGATTTGCCCGCAAGCGAGCCGCGGGTAAACCAAGCAGCATCTTGAGAGGCCCCAGCTTGGGGCCGCAGACCGCATCGATTGCAGCTCTAACGACTTCCTCGCGATGGAATGGCAGGTAATACCTGAGGTGGGTACGCTCCGCCGCGATCAGGTGATGTCCCACGAGGTGGTGTAAGTTCTTGAGCGAGGCGTATCCGTCCGGCCAAGTCATCTTGACCCTGGACGAAGTGCGATTCAGGCCGACGGCTTCCAGC
>NZ_JAQOWX010000142.1:0-13023 GCF_028462495.1 Paucibacter sp. XJ19-41 | reverse complement strand
GGCAGGTCCAGCAGCAGCGGGTCCAGGCCGGCGCGCCACAGCGCCTCGCCCAGCGGCCGCATCTGCTGGGCATCGCCGGCCCAGCCGTGGACCAGCAGCACACGCGGGCGCACGATGTCCGGTGCCGCAGCGTCGCGGCGCTGCCAGGCGACCAGGCGCCGGCCCTCGAAAAGCCAGTGCAGCGGCTGCCATTCGGGCGGCACCGGCCGCCGCCGTGCCGCCTGCTTGGTGGGTATCGGCGTGATGAAGAACTGGTAGGCCAGGCCGGCCGCCAGACGCGGGCTGAGCCGCTGCAGCAGGTCCAGCGCGCCGCGCAGCAGGCGTTGGCCGCCACCGGCGGCATAGAACAGCGCGGCCGGGTTGGGGGGCAGGGTCTTGTCGCTCATCTGCTTACTCCGGAAAAGTGAAGTCGCGGTTGTCGTTCGGCACGGCGCGCCAGAGCCGGCGCAGGCCCAGCCAGGCGCGCCAGGCCAGCAGCGCCACCGGGATCAGCAAAAGCAGCTCAATCATCAAAGCCTCCTGGCGGGTGAATGCGCCGATGTTATTCGCACGATCGTGCGAAATTGGCGCGTGGGGTGAAGCGGGACCATGGTCTGCAGGGCGGACTCAGGGCTTGTAGTGCTGGATCAGGCGCTGGTAGCTGGCCCAGCCGCGCTGGGCCGTCAGCGGCTCGCGCAGGAAGCGGGCCTCGCGCATCAGCGCGGTGAACAGGCCGTCGAGCTCGAACACCAGCTGCTCGGCGTCCAGGTCGGCGCGCAGATGGCCCATCTCGACCGCCTGCAGCACGCTGCGCTTGAGCGCGCCGCGCCAGCGCCGCACGCCGGCCAGCAGCAGCTCGCGCAGCGGGCCGTCGCGGTCGTCGAACTCGAAGCTGCCGGCCACATAGAGACAGCTGCCGCGCGGGCCGGCCAGCGTGGTGCGCTGCAGCCAGGCCGCCATGATGGCGTCCAGCCGCGGCAGGCCGCGCGGCTCGCGCAGCGCCGGCACCAGGATGTCTTGCTGGAAGCGCCGGTCGAACTCCTCCAGCACCGCGCGCTGCAGGCCCTCGCGCGAGCCGATGCGGGAGAACACCCCGCTCTTGGACAGGTTCAGCCGCTTGGCCACCTCGCCGATGCTGAGGCTCTCCAGGCCGTCGAGCGCGGCCATCTCCAGCGCGACATCGACGATGGCACTCTGGGTCAGCTCGCTGCGCTCGGTCTTGGCTTCCATGAGTCGGAATTTAGCACGACCGTGCGAATATTTGTCAAGGTATCGACAAGACCTACCGGCCGGTACTGACAAGCTTTGTCAGCAGGCCGGCCCGATCAGGCCGCGCGAATCCGGGTCCTCGGCCTATGATGGCGGGTTCTCCGTCAGCCACCTCGTCCCCCAGCTTCCATGTCCGACGACCATTCCAGCGCCCGCCGCCCTCCCGTCGCCGAAGCCGCGATGATCCGCGTGCGTGGCGCGCGCACCCACAATCTGAAGAACATCGATGTGGACCTGCCGCGCAACCAGCTGGTGGTGATCACGGGCCTGTCCGGCTCGGGCAAGTCCAGCCTGGCCTTCGACACCTTGTATGCCGAGGGCCAGCGCCGCTATGTCGAGAGCCTGTCGGCCTATGCCCGGCAGTTCCTGCAGCTGATGGACAAGCCCGATGTCGATGTGATCGAAGGCCTGTCACCGGCGATCTCGATCGAGCAGAAGGCCACCAGCCACAACCCGCGTTCCACCGTCGGCACGGTCACCGAGATTCACGACTATCTGCGCCTGCTCTACGCCCGCGCCGGCACGCCTTTCTGCCCCGACCATCACCTGCCGCTGGAGGCGCAAAGCGTCAGCCAGATGGTCGACGCGGTGCTGTCCATGCCCGAGGAGAGCAAGCTGCTGCTGCTGGCGCCGGTGGCGCGCGACCGCAAGGGTGAGTTCCTCGATCTGTTCGAGGCGCTGCAGGCCCAGGGCTATGTGCGCTTTCGCATCGACGGCGCGACGGTCGAGGCCCCCGATCTGCCGGCGCTGAAAAAGGCCGAGAAGCACGATATCGATGTGGTGGTCGATCGCGTCAAGCTGAAGGCCGACGGTGCCGACAGCCTGCGCCAGCGCCTGGCCGAGAGCTTCGAGGCGGCGCTGCGCCTGGCCGAGGGCCGGGCCCTGGTGCTGAATATGGACACCGGCGCCGAGACCATCTTCTCCAGCAAGTTCGCCTGCCCGATCTGCAGCTATTCGCTGCCCGAGCTGGAGCCGCGGCTGTTCTCGTTCAACTCGCCGGTCGGCGCCTGCCCCAGCTGCGAAGGTCTGGGCCAGGTCACCGCCTTCGACCCGGACCGGGTCGTCGCGTTCCCTACGCTGAGCCTGGCCAGCGGCGCGGTCAAGGGCTGGGACCGCCGCAATGCCTACACCTTCTCGATGCTGGAGAGCGTGGCCAAGCACTACGGCTTCGACATCGAGCTGCCCTTCGAGGAACTGCCCGAGACGGCCCGCCAGGTGCTGCTGCGCGGCTCGGGCAGCGACGAGATCAGCTTCGTCTACGAGGCCGAGAGCGCCAACGGCAAGAAGCGCTCGGTCAAGCGCGCGCATGCCTTCGAGGGCATCCTGCCGAACCTGGAGCGGCGCTTCAAGGAGACCGATTCCAGCGCGGTGCGCGAGGACCTGGCCCGTTATATGGCGGCCAAGCCCTGCCCGCATTGCGAAGGCTCGCGCCTGCGGCGCGAGGCCCGGCATGTGGTGCTGCAGCCGGCCGATGCGCCCGAGGGTTTCAAGGGCAAGCCGATCTACGAGGTCGAGCATGCGACCTTGCGTGACTGCCTGCACTACTTCGAGGGCCTGAAGCTCAAGGGTGCCAAGGCCGATATCGGCGACAAGGTGGTGCGCGAGATCAGCTCGCGGCTGCGCTTCCTGAACGATGTGGGCCTGAACTATCTGAGCCTGGACCGCAGCGCCGACACCTTGTCCGGCGGCGAGGCCCAGCGCATCCGCCTGGCCTCGCAGATCGGCTCGGGCCTGACCGGCGTGATGTATGTTCTGGACGAGCCCAGCATCGGCCTGCACCAGCGCGACAACGACCGCCTGATCGCCACGCTGCGCCATCTGCGCGACCTCGGCAACTCGGTGCTGGTGGTCGAGCATGACGAGGACGCGATCCGCGCGGCCGACTATGTGCTGGACCTCGGCCCCGGCGCCGGCGTGCACGGCGGCCGTGTGATGGCCCAGGGCACACCCGCCGAGGTGGCGGCAAACCCGGACTCGCTGACCGGCCGCTATCTGAGCGGGGCCGAGCGCATCGCGGTGCCGGCCAAGCGCCACACGCTGGCCGATCAGGCCGAGCCGCGTTCGCTGAAGATCGTCAACGCGCGCGGCAACAATCTGCAGGGCGTGACGGTCGAGATCCCGGTCGGCCTGCTGACCTGCGTGACCGGCGTCTCGGGCTCGGGCAAGTCAACCCTGGTCAATGACACGCTGTATGCGGCCGTGGCCAAGAAGCTCTATCAGAGCCATCAAGACCCGGCCCCGCACGACGAGATCGAGGGCCTGGATGCCTTCGACAAGGTCATCAATGTGGACCAGAGCCCGATCGGTCGTACGCCGCGCAGCAATCCGGCCACCTACACCGGCTTGTTCACGCCGATCCGCGAGCTGTTCGCCGAGATGAATACCGCGCGCGAGCGCGGCTACGGCCCCGGGCGTTTCAGCTTCAACGTGGCCGGCGGCCGCTGCGAGGCCTGCCAGGGCGACGGCGTGCTGAAGGTCGAGATGCACTTCCTGCCGGACGTCTACGTGCCCTGCGATGTCTGCCATGGCAAGCGCTACAACCGCGAGACCCTGGAGGTGCTCTACAAGGGCAAGAACATCACCCAGGTGCTGGGCATGACCATCGAGGACGCGCACCAGTTCTTCAGCGCGGTGCCGACGCTGGCGCGCAAGCTGCAGACCCTGCTGGATGTGGGCCTGGGCTATGTCAAGCTGGGCCAGAGCGCGACCACCTTGTCGGGCGGCGAGGCGCAGCGGGTCAAGCTGGCGCTGGAGCTCTCAAAGCGCGACACCGGGCGCACGCTCTACATCCTCGACGAGCCGACCACCGGCCTGCATTTCGCCGATATCGCGCTGCTGCTGAAGGTGCTGCACCAGCTGCGCGACGCCGGCAACACCATCGTCGTGATCGAGCACAACCTCGATGTGATCAAGACCGCCGACTGGCTGATCGATATGGGGCCCGAGGGTGGCTCGGGTGGGGGTCAGCTCTTGCTGGCCGGCACGCCTGAAGAGCTGGCCGCCCATCAGGGCAGCCATACCGGCCGCTATCTGAAGGCGCTGCTTCCCAAGAAGCGCTGAGCCGGAAGGCTCAGGCGCGGCGGCGGCGGGCCACCCAGCCGACCGTCGCCAGGCCGGCCAGCATCAGGGCCCAGGTCTCGGGCTCGGGCACCGGCGTGGTGACGCCGGGCGGCAGCGGCGGGATGCCGCCCAGACCGCCGCCTGGCGGCGGTGTCAGGCCGCCACCGGTGAAGCTCCCGGGCAGACTCGGGCCGGTGGCCACCGGCTGGCCGCTGGGCAAGGCGGCGACTTGAGAGAAGCTCGGTTCGCTGCCCGCCACGGTCGCAGGCGCGCCGCCGCCCGGCACACCGGCGCCGGTCGGGTCCATTTCCAGCAGGGCCTGCGGGTCTTCGCCTTCGCGGGTCGAGGACGCCACATTGGTGGCGGCAGCCGGTGCGGCCGCCTGCTTGGTGCGCTTGATGCGGCTGACATTGCGGCAGACCGTGGGCACCAGGATGCACTCGCCGTCCTCGCAATAGACCAGGCCGCGTTCCTGCATCTGGTCGGTCCAGCGGGCGCGGGTCACGGTGCCGCAGACGCTGCCCTGGCCGAAATGCATGGCATTGATCTGCGGGCTGTACTCGGCCTGGCCGTTGATCGACTCGCGCGTGATCGTGACCATCTCGTCGTAGCTGCGCTTTTGCATGCGCGCCTTCAGCTTGGCACGGGTGGCCGCCGGGATGTCCTGGTAGCGATCCACGGCCGCCACCACATCGCCCATGAAGGGGTTCACCCCCGGCCTATCCCAGGAGCATTGGGGCAAAGTTGCGCCCGACGCAGCAAGCGCCATGGTGACGAGTATGGACATGGACCTATTCCCTTATCAGCCCGTGGGGGCGGGCATCTTGTTGGCTTGGTCTGCCAGCGCGTCCGCTGGTCGCCAAGCGTTTGACGATGTAGAAATTTTAAGTGGAGGGCTGTGGTGCCCTTGCCGACAAGCCCCCCTCAGCCGGGGGAGCGCGCCTGCGGCATAAGTCACGCTTCGCACAGCCCCATCCCCTGCACTAGACTGCGCGCAGCCCAGGAGATGCCATGCCCCGCACGATCGACTACTACTTCGCCCCGCAATCCCCGTGGACCTATCTGGGCCATGCCCGCTTCTGTGCGCTGCTGGCACGCACCGGTGCCGAGGTGCGCGTGCTGCCGGTCGATCTGGGCGGGGTGTTTCCGGTCTCGGGCGGCCTGCCGCTGGCCAAGCGGGCACCGCAGCGGCAGGCCTATCGTCTGGTCGAGCTGCAGCGCTTCAGCAGCTGGCTGGGCCTGCCGCTGCATCTGCAGCCGCGCTTCTTTCCGGTCTCCGGCGATGCGGCCGCCCGCCTGATCATCGCGGTGGACCGGCACGACGGCAGCGCGGCGGCACTGCGCCTGGCCGGCGCGGTGATGAGCGCCGTCTGGGCCCAGCAGCGCGATATCGCCGATACGGCGGTGCTGGCAGAACTGCTGGCCGAGCAAGGCCTGGCCGCCGAGCGCCTGGCGGACGCCGACGACGCGGCCGTGCAGGCGCACTATGCCGCCCATACCCAGCAGGCCATAGCTGCCGGTGTGTTCGGTGCGCCCAGCTATGTGCTCGATGGCGAGATTTTCTGGGGCCAGGACCGGCTCGATTTTCTGGAGCGCCGCCTCCAGACGCCGGCCTGACACGCCGATTCGCTGCTACCCTGCGCCGTCCCCGATCCGCCTGCGTCCCCATGCCCGAAACCGCGCTCACGCGCCATGTGCTCTACGTCGAAGACGACCGCATCAACATCGTGTTGATGGAAGAGGTGTTCCGGCGTCTGCCGGGCTGGAGCCTGGACTGTGTCGAGGACGGGGCTCAGGCCCTGCACGCGCTGCGCGAGTGCCGGCCGGATTTGCTGCTCATCGACATGAACCTGCCCGATATGAACGGGCTGGAACTGCTGGCGCGGCTGCGCACCGAGACGCCGCATGCGGAGCTGCTGCCCTGCGTGGCACTGTCGGCCGACGCCTTGCCGGAGCAGATCGCGGGCGCGCTGGCGGCCGGCTTCATGGCCTACTGGCTCAAGCCCATCGATGTGGTGCAACTGGCCCAGGCCCTGCACGAGCTCGGCACGACCGAGCAGTAAAAAGGCCCGGGGATACCGGGCCTGATGCATGACGCGACGCCGCGAGGCGCCGGTGTCTCACTTCAGATGGCTGTTGATCAGCTTGGTCATCTCGAACATATCGGCCTTGGCCTTGCCGAAGATTTCCTTCAGCTTGGCATCGGCGACGATGATGCGCTTCTGCACAGCGTCCTGCAGATTGTTCTTCTTGATGTACTCCCAGACCTTCTTGGTCACATCGGTGCGCGGCAGCGGTGCTGCGCCGACGATGGCCGCCAGCGCGGCGCTGGGGGTCAGTGCCTTCATGAAGGCGGCGTTGGGCGTGCGCTGCTTTGCCGGCGCTGCAGCCTTCTTAACCGGAGCTGCTTTCTTTGCCGGGGCGGCGGCCGTCTTTGCTGGCGCCGCCGCCTGCTTGGCTGCCGGAGCAGCCGTCTTGGCCGGAGCCGCTTTTTTGGCGGGTGCCTTTGCGGGCGCGGCCTTCTTCGCAGTTGCCATTTCGATTCTCTCCATCAAGGGTTTGGTTGATGTGCCGGGTCAGGGTGAAGACCGCGTGAGCCTTCAATTCTCTCTAGCACCGAGCGAGGGCAATGGTACTGCGCGCCTAGAGCGTTGAGAAGGCTTTACTAGGGCAGGAATGCCCCAAGTCGCAAGGAATAGCGCGATGTTTGTCGCGGCCTCGCATCAGATAGCGCTCACAGACGTGTTTGCCAGAGCAGATGCGGCCCCGCCTCGCTGAGCTGCTTGCAGCCGCACAAGGCCATCGCGATCTCCAACTCATCGCGCAGCAGGCGCAGCGCATGGGCCACGCCGAGCGCGCCAGCGGTGGCCAGCGCATGCACATAAGGCCGGCCCAGCAGTACCGCATTGGCCCCCAGCGCGATCGCCTTCAGCACGTCGGTGCCGCGGCGGATGCCGCCGTCGACCAGCAGCGGAAAGTCCTCGCCCATCGTGGCGCGCAGCATGGGCAGCAGCTCGGCCGTGGTCGGCAGCGCGTCCAAGGTGCGGCCGCCATGGTTGGAAACGATCAGGCCGGCGACGCCACGACGCTGCGCCTCCCGCGCATCTTCTGGGTGGGCCACGCCCTTGAGCAGCAGCGGCAGGCGGCTGTGCTGGCGCAGCCAGTCGATCTCGGCCCACTTCGCGGCGCGCGGCATCAGGCCGTCGAACATCGCGCTCTGCCCCGGCGCCAGATCCAGCGGCTTCTTCAGCCCGCCGAGGTTGACGGCGCGGATATCGTCCGGCAGCTTGAAGCCGGCGCGGCGCTCGCGGTCGCGCGCGCCATGCACCGGCGCATCGACGGTCAGCACCAGGGCTTCGAAGCCGGCCGCCTCGATGCGCTGCAGCAGCTCCCGCATGAAGTCGCGGTCGTCGCGCCAGTAGAGCTGGAACCACAGCGGGCCGCGATCCGCCTCGCTCAGCATGGCTTGGGCCACGCCCTGCATCGGCATGCTGGCCTGGGCGCTGAGTATCAAGCCGGCGCCCTGCGCGGCGGCGGCATAGGCGCTGGCCAGCTCGCCGTCGGGGTGGGCTAGCCGCTGATAGGCGATCGGCGCCAGCGCCACCGGCTGCGGCCACTCGCGGCCGAGCAGCGTGATGCGGGTGTGCCCGCCGCTGAGGTCGCGGAGCACGCGCGGCCACAGCTTGATGGCGTCCCATGCCGCACGGTTGGCGCGCAGCACCTGCTCGTCGGCGGCACCGCCATTCAGATAGGCGAAAGCCTGCTCGCTCATGCAGGCCCGCGCATGGGCCTCGAAGTCGGCCAGGTTGGCGACGTCGGCCGGGATCTGCTGCAGCGCGGAGAGGCTCATGTGTCGGCCCACATGCGCAGCAGGTTGTGATACGTGCCGGTCAGTTGCACCGTGGCCTCGGACTCGCCATGCTCGCTGCGCAGCCGCATCAGGCTCATGTCCATCTCGTAGAGCAGGCGTCGCTGCTCGTCGCTGCGCACCATGCTCTCGATCCAGAAGAAGCTGGCCAGGCGCTGGCCGCGTGTGACCGGCGCGACATGGTGCACGCTGGTGCCGGGGTAGAGGATCATGTCGCCGGCGGCCAGCTTGACGCGCTGCTCGCCAAAGGTGTCCTGGATCACCAGCTCGCCGCCGTCGTAATCCTCGGGGTCGGCCAGGAACAGTGTGCAGGAAATGTCGGTGCGCACGCGCTGCGA
This sequence comes from Paucibacter sp. XJ19-41, assembly GCF_028462495.1. NCBI lineage: Bacteria > Pseudomonadati > Pseudomonadota > Betaproteobacteria > Burkholderiales > Sphaerotilaceae > Roseateles > Paucibacter sp. XJ19-41. Next base: position 4,509 of record NZ_JAQOWX010000142.1, on the reverse strand, counting down.
GCCGCCGGGCAGATAGCGCACGGCCTGGTCGACGTGGGGGCCATAGCTATTGGCCGCGCCGCCATAGCGGTTGAACAGCGGGGGCAGCACGCGCTTGGGCAGCGCGGCGGAGAAGAAGATCGGGTGCCGCTCCAGCGCCTGCAGCACCAATTGCTGCAAGGCCGCTGCTTCGCGGCTGGAGGCGCTCAGCTGCTCATTGTTCTTGACCTGCGCCGCCTGCGGTCCGGCGGTGCTGCGCCCATCCTCCCAACTGGCCTCGCGCAACAGCGCGCGTGCACGGGCCAGCACCTCGGGGCTCAGAACCTGCTCGATCTTCAGCAACATGGCGAACGCGTTCCTATGAACAAAGGCCCGGGGCAAGCCCGGGCCAACAAAGGCCTCTTTGAAGAGCAGTTTAGCGAGCCGGCCGCAGCCGGCTCTTGCGGCGCGTCAGAACTTGTAGGTGCCGGTCAGCGATGCGATGCGGCCCGCGCCGGGCACGTAGTGACCCGGATACAGAGAATCGGCATACAGCTTGTTGCTGATATTGCTGACGTTGAGCTTGAAGATCAGCTTGTCCTGGATCGCCTGGTACTCGGCCATCACGTCGCCGATAACGAACTTGGGCACGGCGAAGCCGGGGTTGCGCAGCGGTGTCTGCGAGCTGCGAGCGGTCAAACCGCCACCGATGCGGATGCGCGGCGTCAGCTGATAGGTTGTCCACAAGGTACCGGTGTGTTTCGGGGTCAGCGAAGGGCGGCTGCCCTGGACCTCGCCGCCGGTGGCGCTGCTGATGTCGATGTTGGCGACCGGCATCCACATATAGCTGGCGAACACCTCCCATTGCGGGGTGATGCGGCCGTTGACATCCAGCTCGATACCGGCCACATGACGCTTGCCGGACAGGGTCACGACATCGGTCAGCAGCGGATCAGTATTGCGCTCATGCAGCTTGGTCGAGCGGAACACCGCGACGCGGGTGCTCAGCCGGCCGTCGGCCGAGTCAATCTTGGCACCGAGCTCGACGTTGATGGCCTGCTCGGGATCGATGTTGACATTGCTGGGGCTGAGCGAATAGGCATCGCCCGAGGTATTGAACGAGGTCGCCGCCGAGGCATGGAAGGACATGCGCTCATTCGGCTGGAACAGCAGACCCAGGCGCTTGCTCCACTCCGAGACCTTCATGCGGTAGCTGGACTTGGTGACCGGGCCGGGCGCAGCGTTGGGAATCGCGAAAGCGTCGTAGTCCCCGGTCAGTCGGTCATAACGCAGGCCGGCCAGCAGCTTCCACTGCGGCGCCAGTTCAATCGTGTCCTGCAGGTAGAGGCCCGTACCGCGCGCGGTGTATTCGTTGGCCGTGCGCATCACGCGACTGTCTTCATGGACCGAGGCACCGTCATCGGGTCGGCCGACCGTGGTGGTCGGCTTGGTGATGTTGACGCCGCCTTGGGCAGCGCTGCGGGCCGCGAAGACCTGCTTCTTTTCCTGTGCGAAGTCCACGCCCGCCAGCAGATCGTGTTTCATGCCAAGCGCTGCGAACTTGCCGCTGAAATCGCTCTGCCCGTACACGGTCTGCATGTCCTGGGTCTTGTTGTGGGTGCCGCGGGTGATCACGGTGTTCGGACCGAAGGTGGCCAGGCTCACCGCAACGCCACCGGGTTGCATCGCCGCACCAGCAAATCGCACGGTGCCGGAGCGCTGGTCGCGCGCATAGTCGGACACACGCAGACGGGTCACGAGTTCCATGTTCTGACCGAAACGATGCACATGGGTGCCGGTCAGGCTGCTGGCTTGACCTTCGTTCTTGTCGCTGGCCATGCCGTAATAGGCCTTGGGATCCAGCGGCAACAACGTCGTGCTTCCGACGGGGGCGGTCAAGGTCGGCCGGATGTACGGCATGCCGTAGTTGATGCCGTTGTTGTTGTCCAGGTGGTAGACACCCACCGAGAACTCGTCGCGTTCACCGATACCCCAGCGATAGACGCCGGCCAGGCCGATCTTGTCGGTGCGAGCACCGGTGCCGTCGTTGTCGGCGTTATCGAACATGGTGCCGACGCGCAATGCCGAGGACTCGCTCATCTTGGCATTGAAGTCGCCAACCACGCGCACGCCGTTGTGGCTGGATACCGTGGCATCGATCTGGTGCTCGTTGAGCAGGCGAGGTTGTTTGGTGACCTGGTTAACCGCGCCGCCGGTGGAGCCGCGACCGAAGGTCAGCGCGGCCGAGCCGCGCAGCACCTCGAGTCGGTCATAGAAGAAGGTGTCGCGCTCGTAGAAGGCCGGGTCACGCATGCCATCAATGAACACATCGCCAGAAGCTTGCAAGGGGAAGCCGCGCAGGCGGATGTCTTCCTCGCCACCCTCGGCTGCCAGGAAGGTAATGCCCGAGGTGTTCTTCAGCACCTCCCGCAGTGTGTCCAGATTGCGGTCATCGATCAGCTTCTCGGTCACCACGGTCACCGACTGCGGAATGTCGCGCAGCTCCTGCTTGCCCTTGCCGATGCGGGTCTCGGTGGCCTGGTAGTCGTCCTTGCCCGCGCGCTCGACGCTGGCCTTGGCGCGCACCACGGGCAGGGCGCTCTCGGTCTTCGTCGGTTCGGCGGGCGGGGTCTGAGCGATGGCTGCGGAGGCCAGGCCGAAGCCGGCGGCCAGGGCGCCCAAGGGGAGCAAGGTGGCCTTGTGTTTGATGCGGGACATGAGGACTCTCCAGGTTGATGAGGGGTGGGCACGGCGCTGCCCGTGGCGGCCTGGCGATGGCTTGGCCGCCTTGGTCTTGAAATCGGGATGGGGTGTTAGGGCCGCTCGGGCTCGCTGACGAAGCCGACCTTGCTCAGGCCGGCCTTGGACGCGTCGGCCAGGGTTTCGGCGACCAGGCGGTAGGCGACGTTCTGATCGGCGCGCAGATGGACTTCGGGCTGGATCGGCTTGGTGCCCTCGGCGGCGAAGCGCTGGGCCGCGTCCTCGCGCGAGACCGGTTCGCCGTTCCAGAAGCGCTGGCCGGCGGCGTCGATCGCGAACTCGATCTTGTCGGGCTGCAGTTCGTTGGCCGCCGAGCTGACCTTGGGCAGGTCGAGCTTGACCGCATGGGTCAAGAGCGGCGCGGTGACGATGAAGATCACCAGCAGCACCAGCATCACATCGATCAGCGGCACCATATTGATCTCGGCCATCGGCCCGCCGCCGCGCTTGTTGTCAAAGGAAGCGAATGCCATCGTGGGCTCCTCAGGACGCGGTGGCGGGCTTCAGCGGGCGCACATTGGCGGCCTGGCCCTGGGCCGTGGCGCCGGGCGCCTCGCCCAAGGTCAGGAAGCTGTGCAGCTCGTAGGCGAAGGCATCCAGCCGAGCCGACAGCACGCGGTTGCTGCGGCTGAAGGCGTTGTAGGCCATCACCGCAGGGATCGCGACGGCCAGGCCGATGCCGGTCATGATCAGCGCCTCGCCGACCGGGCCGGCCACCTTGTCCAGCGTGCCCGAGCCGCTCATGCCGATCGCCAGCAGCGCGTGGTACACGCCCCAGACCGTGCCGAACAGGCCGACGAAGGGGGCGGTCGCGCCAATCGTGGCCAGCGTGGTCAGGCCCGACTCCAGCCGCGTGGTCTCCTCGTCCAGCACCTTCTTGATNCCGTGCCGAACAGGCCGACGAAGGGGGCGGTCGCGCCAATCGTGGCCAGCGTGGTCAGGCCCGACTCCAGCCGCGTGGTCTCCTCGTCCAGCACCTTCTTGATGGTGCGGGTGATGAAGTCATTGGCCGTGCCGGCCTCGGCCAGCCGGGCCGAGCCGTGGCGGGCATGGTGAGCCTGGGCGTGCAGTGCATGGGCGCTGAGGTGCGAGAAGGGATCGCGCGCGCCGTGGGTGTTCAGCTCGGCCTGCACCGCGTCCAGCGAGCGGGCGTTCCAGAAAAAGTCCAGGAAGCCGGTGCTGCGCTTGTTGCGCAGGTACTGGGTCAGGCCCTTGGCGATGATCAGCGCCCAGGAGGCGACCGACATCAGCACCAGCACTCCGAAGAGGAATTTGCCGACGAAATCGGCCTGGGTGATGAAGTGACCGAAGCCCATGGCCTGGGCGGAGTTGACGGTGGTGGTGGCGGTGGTGACGTCCATGATGCTCAGGGTTCTTGGTGTTCTGGTTCAGCGGTCCAGCTCGTAGGACAGCAGGGCGGTGGTTTCCCATTCGACCGGCTGGCCGTTGTCGAGATAGGGTGCGAAGCGGGCGCTGCGGATGTCTTGCAAGGCCTGCTGGTCGATGCGGGCAAAGCCCGAGGACTTTTTCAGCGAGGCCTCCTTCAGCTGGCCGCGTGCGTCGACGACGATGCGCAGATGCACCAGGCCCTGCTCGCCCAGGCGGCGCGACAGCAGCGGTACGGTCAGGCGTGGCTCGACCACATAGCGCACCGCGCTGGGCGGGATCTGCCGGGGCACGGCGGGCGCCACCTGGGCCGGCGGTGCCGGAGGGGCCGGTGGCGCGGGTGCGACGGCCACCACCGGCGCCGGTGCCGGCTCGGGGGCGGGCACGACGAAGGCGGGCGGCGCC
>NZ_JAQOWX010000141.1:0-13061 GCF_028462495.1 Paucibacter sp. XJ19-41 | reverse complement strand
ACGGCCAGCTCGCGGTAGCGCCGCCGCAGCAGCCAGGCGCCGGCGCGCGCCCACTGGGTATCGACCAGCGCACCGGCCAGCACCCAGCCGGCATGGGCGAGGGCGGCGGTGGCCGACGGCGGCGCATGCCAGGCCATCGCGAACACCAGCGCCAGCACGCCGGTGAAGGAGAGCGGCCCGGCGCGCGGCCCCCAGGCCATCATCATCAGCGTGCCAAAGGCGATCAGCGCGATCAGCCCCGTCATCGCCACCGGCGAATGCCGCAGCAGGCCGACGGCCAGGGTCACCAGCGCGGCCAGCAGCGCGGCCGGGAAGAGCCGGCGCCAGACCCGCTGCGGCGGGTTCGGCAGGTCCGGCAGGCTGCAGCAGACCGCGCCACCGGCGGCGGCCAGGCCGGCGTCCAGCCCGAACAGCGCAGTGAACAAGGCCTGTATCAACGCCACGCCCAGCGCGACACTGATGCCGTTCAGCTGGGCGGCGGAGAGGCGGCGCCAGGGGCCTGGCATGTTCAGAGCTTCAGGCTCATCACGAGCTCGCCATCATCGATCTCGCCGGTCGGCGTGAAACCCAGCGAGCGATAGAAGCGCTCGGCCGCCGCCGCATTCGCACTGTCCTGCACATAACTCAGATACAGCACGTCGGCGCCGGGCCGCGTACGCACATGGGCGATCAGCGCCTGCACCGCCGCCGCGCCATAACCCCTGCCCTGCTGCCCCTGATCGATCATCAGCCGCCACAGCGCGAACTCGGGTTCTTCCGGCTGCGCCGTCAGGCTGGGGTCGTACAGCATCAGAAAGCCGACCAGCACCCCGTCCACCGCAATGCCGCGCGGCCAGGCCTCGGCATAGACGGCAGCCTGGGCCATCGACTTGAGATTGGGCGCCACCTGCTTGCCGCCGTCGCCGGCATCCAGCTTCAGCAGCTCGGCCAGGTTGTGGCGGGTGATTTCGACCAGTTGCACGGACATTTTGGCTTCCTTGCTTTGAAAACAGGGGGCGCTCAGGCCCAGACGCGATAGGGCCAGAAAGCCTCCTCGCTGTCGATGCGCCGGCGCAGTTCCTCGGGGCTGAAGCCAGTGACGCGGCGCGTCTCGCGGCACAGATGGGCCTGGTCCGCATAGCCCATATCCTGGGCCAGCGCGCTCCAGACCAGCTCGCCCTCGGCCATCGCGCGCCGGCCCTGCGCATAGGTGGCCTCGGCCCGGCTGAGCGCACGCAGCGCGCGCAGGCTCTGGCCGCTCCATTGCTTGATTCGGCGCTCCATCTGGCGCAGGCTGCGGCCATGGCCGGCGGCCACCGCGCGCAGGGCCAGGTGTTGCATCCAGTCACGGTAGCCGCTGCCGCCCGCCTGCGGCACCGCGCGCCAGCGCGGCCGCAGGAAGTCCTCCAGCAGGCGCTGGCAGGCCTGCTCGTCGGGCGCGGCCAGCATCGCCGCGTTCAACGCACGCCAGTCCGGCTCATTCAGCCCGGGCTGCTGCTCCATGCTGACGCAGCGGTCGCACAGGGCTGCGATGTCCAGCCCGGTCAGCGCCTGCAGCGCATCCGGTGTGATCGCGGTCATGAAGCAGCGCGTCGGCCCATGCGCGCGGTAGAAGGCCGGCCGGCTGCGCGGCCCGGTGACCAGCAGCGGACCCGGCAACAGGCCCAGCGAGCGCCCCGCCTCGTCCAACTGCTCGCCCGCCCCGGCCAGCACCCAGCTCAGGCCGCATAGCGGCGTGGCCGGAAACCAGCTGCTGCGCTGAGCCTCGCTGAGCCCGGCCGCCGCCGAGGTGTCGCGCCACAGATGGGCATGCAGGCAGCCGCTCAGCGCAAGACCTGGCACCAGCAGGCGGGCGACGGCATCGGGATGCAGGGAGTGATCCATGCTCGCAGTCTAGTGTCGCAACCGTTCAATACCGAAAAACAGGGTGCCGGCAAGATCGCCGCCATGACGACCGACACCTTGACACGCCCCACCCTGCCTCCCGGCCCGCCCTGCCGCTGGCTGGGCCTGCCCGAGCTGGGCGCGCTGCGGCGCGACTATCTGGGCTTTCTGAGCGGCCTGCAGCGCCGCCATGGCGACATCGTGCATCTGCGCCTGATGCACTACCGCGACTACAACTTCTTCCATCCCGAGCAGGTGCGCGAGCTGCTTGTGGCTGCCCACGAAGGGCTGATCCGCTGGGAGCGCGCCATCGAGGTGTTCGCCGCCGCCCATGGCCAGAGCGTGCTGGTGGCCGAGGGGCCGGCCTGGAAGCGCCAGCGCCAGATGCTGCAGCCGGGCTTTGCGCCGAAGCGGGTCGAGGCCTTCGCGCCGCTGATGGTGGCGGCCACCGAGCAGGCGCTGGCGGGCTGGCAGAGCGGCCCCGAGTTCGGTTTCGAGTCGGCGATGACCCAGCTGACGATGGAGGTGATCCTGCGCAGCCTGTTCTCGCGCAGCGACACGGCCGAGGGTAGGCGCGCCGCCGATGCCGTCCATGCCATCAGCCTGATCGGCATGCAGGAGATGTTCTGGCCGGCCAGCGCCCCGCTGTGGGCGCCCTGGAAAACGGGCAAGCGCCGGGCGCTGCAGACCCTGGATGGGCTGATCCGCGGCGAGCTGGCGCGGCGCCGCGCCATGCCTGACTTCCAGGGCGAGGATCTGCTGCAGATGCTGCTGCAGCTGCGCGACCCGCAGGGCCGGCCGCTCGGCGAACAGGCGCTGCGCGACGAGTGCATGACCATCTTCCTGGCCGGCCACGAGACCAGCGCCGCCGCGCTGACCTGGTGGGGCTGGTGCATGGCCGCCCATCCCGAGGCGCAGCGCCGCGCCGCCGACGAGCTGCACGCGGTGCTGGGCGGGCGGGCACCGAGCGCCGCCGACCTGCCGCGTCTGCCCTGGCTGCAGGCCTGCATCAAGGAGGTGCTGCGCCTGTACCCGCCAGCCCCGGCCCTGTTGTCGCGCATCAGCACCGTGCCGCTGCAGATCGGCGGCTACACCCTGCCGGCGGGCTCGATGATCCGACTGACCCCGGGCATCATCCAGCGCGATCCGCGCTGGTTCGAGGAGCCCGAGGCCTTCCGCCCCGAGCGTTTCGATCCGGCCAGCGGCCATGCCGAGATCCCGCGCGGCGCCTGGCTGCCCTTCGGCGCCGGACCGCGGGTCTGCCTGGGCAGCCACTTCGCGCTGACCGAGATCGGGCTGATCGCCGCCCTGCTGCTGCAGCGTTACGAGCTGGCGCCCGCGCCCGGCCGGCCGGCGCCGATACCGGCGCTGCGGATCACGCTGCGGCCGACGGAACCCCTGCGGCTGACGCTGCGGCCGCGCGGCTGAGCTGCGGCTCGCACAGCACCTCGCAGGCCACCGAGTTGGCGATATAGCAGGCCTCGTGGGCGGCGTGGTGCAGAGCCTCGTGAGCCGCCGCATCGGGCGCGGCATCGGCGAACTGCACGACAGGCCGCAGGGTCACGCGCGTCATCGCCATCTTGCCGCGCGCATTGCGCGCCATCACACCGACCGCGTCGTCGCGATAGCTCTCGACCACCCAGCCGGCCTTGGCCGCCAGGCTCAGAAACCACAACATATGGCAGCTGGACAGCGAAGCCACAAAGGCCTCCTCGGGGTCCACCGCCGCCGGGTCCGAGTACGGCAGGGGCACCGAATGCGGGGATGAGGAGGCCGGCACCTGGGCGCCGCCATCGAAGCCCCAGGCATGCCGGCGGCTGTAGCGCTGGTCGGTGAAGACTTCATCGGCCTGGCGTGCCCAGGTCACGGAGGCGGAGAATTCAGGCATGGGGCGTCATCCTGTCTTGATAGGGGTCGAAAGCGTCACATCCTAGCGACTTCCGCCGGCGCGCAAGCCACCGCGCCGACGCCACAATCCGCGCATGAGCACAAGCGCCCCTCTGCTGTTCCACTACGAGCACTCGCGCAAGCAGCAGGCCCGGGTGGTCTTGATCAATATGCTGCTGCTCCCGCTGGTGTTGTGGCTCTTGCTGCAGCTGATAAACGACCCCGTCGCCCGCCCGCGCTTTGCCAGCCTGCTGATGGCCATAGGGGTAGCCGCCGAACTGGGCCTGCTGGCCGTGGCGGCCTGGCTGCTGAGCCATCCGGCCAGCTTCTCGATCCGGCTGAGCGCCAGCGAATTCTGCTCGCATCACCCGATGTTCAAGGCCTGGTGCTTCTCGGTTGATCCGGCGGAGATTGTCGCCATCGAGCACAGCACGGACCGCGAGGCCGACGCCCGCTATATCTCGATCCAGACACGCAGCGGCCAATGTCATGCCCTGAGCCCCAACTACGGCTATGACCGGAAGGCGCTGTATCGGGCGCTGGCCACGCTGAATCCGGCGATCCGCCTGCCCAAGCATCCGGGTGTCTTCGGGCTCAGGTCCTGAACCGCCGCCGCAGCGTCTCGAACAAGCCCAGCAGCCAGCACATCGGGCAGCCCCGCATCAGCACCACCGCGCCGGCCAAGGCGATGGCACGCAGCCAGCCGGCCAGCGGCCCGGGCCACAGCGCCAGCACTAGCAGCAGCGCGGCCGCCGCCCCGCGCAGCAGATGAATGGTGATGGAACGACTGCAGAACATTCCGGGCCTCACGGTGCGTCGCCCTGAGCGCCCGCCTGTGGTGCGCCGTCCTTGAGCCAGTAGCCGCTGGCCAGCAGCTGCTCGCGCACCCGGGCGCGCGCCCGGTGTAGCCGGCTCTTGACCGCCTCCAGGCTCAGGCCCAGCTGGGCCGCGACCTCGGGCGCCGTCAGCTCATGCACATCGCGCAGCAGCAGCACCTCGCGATAGGGCGGGCTCAGCTGCTCGATCGCCCGGGCCAGATCGCGGCGCAGATCCAGCGGCAGCACCGCCGCCTGGGGCTCCAGCGCCTCGGGCAGGTCCTCCAGCGAGTCGCTGCCCTTGCGCAGGCGCAGCAGCCGGTAGCACTCGCGCTCGACGATGCGGAACAGCCAGCCGGCCAGCGCTGCCGCCGTGCGCAGCGCGCCGACGCGGCGATACAGCTGCCACAGCGCCAGCTGCACCGCGTCCTCGGCATCCTCGCTGCTGCTGCAGCTGCGGCGCGCAAAGCGCTTCAGATCGGGCTGGCACAGGCTCAGCAACTGCATTACCGCGCCCTGGTCACCACGGCGCGCGGACTCCACCAGTTCAATCGGGGCTTGCAACATTCTTCAGCACTCCTGCAGAGGGGTTCACACCAGTTTCTGCAGCAAGGAGGGCCCGAACGGCCCAAAGGGTTCAGCGCCCGAAGAAAAAGCTCAGGCTCCGGCGGCCCGCTCCAGCGCATCGACGAACAGCTTCGCGACATCGAAGCCGGTCTGCTTCGTGATTTCCTGGAAGCCGGTCGGGCTGGTGACATTGATCTCGGTGACGCAGTCGCCGATCACATCCAGGCCCACCAGCAGCAGGCCGCGCGCGGCCAGCACCGGCGCCAGCTGCTCTGCGATCTCGCGATCGCGCGGGCTCAGCGGCTGGGCCACGCCCTTGCCGCCGGCGGCCAGATTGCCGCGGATCTCCGTCCCCTGCGGGATGCGGGCCAGGCAGAAGGGCACGACCTCGCCGCCGATCAGCAAGACGCGCTTGTCGCCCTGGACGATCTCCGGCAGATAGCGCTGCACCATCACCGTCTCGGCGCCGCCCTGGTTGAGCGTCTCGATGATGGAGCCGAGATTCAGCCCGTCGGGGCCGACGCGGAAGATGCCCATGCCGCCCATGCCGTCCAGCGGCTTCAGGATGATGTCGCGGTGCTCGGCGTGGAAGGCCTTGATGGCCGCCGCGCTGCGCGTCACCAGAGTCGGGCCGATCAGCTCGGGAAACTCCAGGATGGCCAGCTTCTCGGGATGGTCGCGCAGCGATGCCGGCTTGTTGAAGACTTTCGCCCCCTCGCGCTCGGCCTGGCTCAGCAGATGGGTGGCGTAGAAGAACTCGCTGTCGAACGGCGGGTCCTTGCGCATCACGATGGCATCCGTCTCGGCCAGCACCAGCTCCGTCGTCTGCTCGACCTTGAACCAGTCATGCGCGTCGCCGGTCAGCGTGATCTGGCGGGCACCGTGGGCGCTGACCTTGCCACCACGAATCCAGACCAGATCGGCCGGATGGCAGGCCCACAGCACATGACCGCGCTTGGCGGCCTCGCGCATCATCGAAAAAGTCGTGTCCTTGTAGGTCTTGAAGGACTCCAGCGGGTCGGCGACGAATAAGAGGATCATGACGGGCGCACTTTCACAAGGGGAGGTACTCAGCGGTGCGCAGTGTTGCACGACTGGCGCCGAGGCGCAGGGCTCAGCCCTTCATCAATCTTCGTCGCCGTCGTCGAGCGCCGATGCGCGCGGCACGAAGCTGCGCTGCGCCGGCTTGGCCAGCAGTTCCAGGTAGAAGGCCGGGGCCTGGGCGGCAGCGGCCTCGTTGATGCGGTCCATGAAGGCGCCGACATGGATCACCTCGGCCGCCGCCTCACTGAGGCCGAAGCGGCAGTCGAAGTCCCAGAAGTCCGCTTGCGCCGGCAGGGGCTTGCGGCGCTCGCGCTTCAGGTACTGGCGGATCTCGTGCTTGATGGCTTCGAGCAGGCGCTCGGGGTTCTTGCCTTCGACGTGGAGTTGGAAAGTCTTCTTCATGGCAAGTCTCTGGGACAGCGCGCGTTCGGGGCAGGAATTATCCGTCAGGCCCGCCAACGCGCCACCAGCAGCGCAGCGCTGCCGGCCACCACGCCCCAGAAGGCCGAGCCTATGCCCAGCAGCGAGACGCCGGACAGCGTGACCAGAAAGGTCAGGATGGCGGCGTCGCGGTGTTTTTCGTCCTTCAGCGCGGCCGAGAGGCCGCCGGCAATCGTGCCCAGCAGGGCCAGGCCGGCCACCGCTGCGACCAGCTCGCGCGGAAAGGCGACCAGCAGGCCGACGACCGCGCCGCCGGCCAGGCCCACGGCGATATAGAACAGGCCGGCCATCACGGCGGCGGTGTAGCGCCTGGTCGGGTCTTCGTGCGCCTCGCGGCCCATGCAGATGGCGGCGGTGATCGCGGCCAGGTTGAAGGCATAGCCACCGAAGGGCGCCAGCAGCAGCGAGGCAAGACCTGTCACCGTGATACTGGCCGACACCGGGGTCTGGTAGCCCGAGGCCCGCTGGGCGGCAACGCCGGGCAGGTTCTGCGAGGCCATCGTGACCAGGAACAGCGGCAGGGCCACGCCGACCAGGGCCGCCAGGCTGAAGACCGGCGTGGTCCAGACCGGCTGGGCCCAGGACCAGTCGACCGCCCCCAGGCGCAGCCGGCCCTGGGCCGCCGCGACCGCCACACCGGCCAGCAGCACGCCGGGCACCGCATAGCGCGGCATGAAGCGCTTGCCGAGCAGATAGGCTCCGGCCATCACCAGCACCATCAGCGGCGCACTCTGGACCGTCAGCACCGCATCGAGCCCGAAGCGGGCCAGCACGCCGGCCAGCAGGGCCGAGGCCACGGCCAGCGGGATGCGGTCCATCACCCGCTCGAACCAGCGCGTCACCCCGAACAGCATGATCAGCGCCGCGCAGACGATGAAGGCGCCGATCGCCTCGGCCATCGACAGCCCGGCCGAGCCGGCCAGCAAGGCCGCGCCGGGCGTGCTCCAGGCGGTCAGCACCGGCTGGCGGGTCCACAGCGACAGCCCCAGGCTGGTGATGCCCATACCCAGTCCCAGCGCCCACATCCAGGAGCTGGTCTGGGCGGCTGTCGCACCGAGCGCCTGGGCGGCCTGGAACACGATGGCCACCGAGCTGGTAAAGCCCACCAGCACGGCGACAAAGCCGGCCACGGCGGCGGAGAGGGTCAGGTCATGGAGCCAGGTCTTGCGCATCGCGGCAGCATAACGGCGTCCATCGCGCTTTCTTTCAGGCCTGGGCCATCAAGGCGTTCAGCTCACCATAAGCCATCGCCCGCTCGCCCAGGACCTGACCGTCACCATCAGCGAGAAAGCTCCGCGTCAGCTCGGCGATGCGGGCACAGACCGACTCGGCGATGCCGGAACCGGCGCTGATGCGGCGCACGCCCAGCCGGCCCAGTTCGGCCGCTGCGGGCACGCCCGGCAGGGCCAGGATATTGACCGGCAGGCGGCTGCCGGCGCAGATCGCCGCGATCTCTCCGGGCGCTCGCGCGCCGGCCGCGAACAGGCCGTCGGCACCGGCTGCGGCATAGCGCTCGGCGCGAGCCAGCAGCTCGTCCACGCGCTGCTCGGGCGGCACCAGGCCCTTCAGATAGACATCGCTGCGGGCATTGATGAAGAGGCGCACACCGGCGCGCTCGGCCGCCTCGCGCAGCGCCGCGATCTTGCGCACCAGCAGCTCGGGCGCGGCGCGGCCGTCCTCGATATTGATGCCGGCGGCACCGGCGGCGATCAGCGCGGCGGCGCTGGCACCGACGCTCTGCGGATCGTCCGAATAGCCGCCCTCGAAGTCCACCGTCAGCGGCACCGCCAGGCGCGCGGCCAGCGCCTCGGTCAGCGCGATCAGCTTGGCGACCGGCAGCCGGTCGCCGTCGCCATAGCCCATGGCCCAGGCCACGGCGGCGCTGCTGGTGGCCACCGCTGCGGCGCCCAGGCTCTGCATCAGCAAGGCGCTGCCCGGGTCCCAGGCATTGGGCAAGAGCAGCGGCGAGGCGGCGTGGTGCAGCGCATGGAAGGCGGCGGCGTGGTCGGCGGGCATGGTGTCGGCTCCCTGGTGATCGATTGAAGGCCGCCATCCTCCCATGAGCACGCGCTGGCTGCTGGAAGTTATCGGACCCCTGCCTCCTTGCTGCGGGCTCAGACTGCGGCCTGGCCGTCCAGCCATTGACGTGGCGAGCGCCCCAGGCGCTGGCTGAACAGGCGCGACAGCGCCGAGGCGCTGGCGTAGCCCAGCTCGTCGGCGATCTGCTTGACCGGCCGGCCCTGGCGCAGCCGGGACTGGGCCAGGGTCAGGCGCCAGTCGGCCAGGTAGTGGGCCGGCGTCTGCGCCAGCACCGCCTTGAAATGGGCGGCGAAGGCGCTGCGCGACATGCCGGCTCGCTCGGCCATCGCCGCCAGGCTCCAGGCCTCGCCGGGCGCCTCATGCAGCGCCACCAGCGCGCGCGCCAGCCGTGGGTCCGCCAGGCCGGTGATCAGGCCCGGCTGCACACCGGCCTCGGCCGGATGGTCGATCAGCCAGCGCAGCAGCTGGATCAACACCACCTCGAACAGCCGGTCCGCCAGCAGGCGCTGGCCGCAGCGCAGCCGCTCGGTCTCGCTGAACAAGAGCTGCAAAGACAGCCCCAGCCCCTCGACCCGTGCCAGCGGCAGCACCACCAGCGGCGGCAGCGCGCGCACCAGCGGGTTCAGCGCAGCACCGTCGAACTCCAGCTCGGCGCAGACGAAGTCCGAGCCGTCCTCGGGCGGGTTGCGGAACTGGTGCGCCAAGGGCCTTGGATAGAACAGCAGGGTCGGCTCGGTGATCAGCAGGCGGCGCGGCAGCTCGCTGTGCTTCGCCCCATGGCGCAACTCCAGCTCGCCGCGCCGCATCACATGCAGGAACCCGCGCCCGGGCTCGGCCGGGAAGCGGCTGATGCCGCACAGCGGGCCCTGGTGGAACAGGCGTGCCCGCACCTTGAAGCGCTCCAGCAAGCTGGACAGGCGGTCTATGGTCGGCTGGCTCATGGTCTGGACGAATTGGTATGCGAATTGGACGATAAGTGGCCAATGGTACGACGCGGCGGCGCACACTGAGATCCAGCAGCTGCCCGAACCCTCCCGACCCATCGCCTCCACAGCAAAGGAAGAACCCTCATGTCCCGCCTTCATCTGATCGATCCCGCCCAGGCCACCGGCACCCGCAAGGAGCTGCTCCAGCAGATCCACGGTGCCTTCGGCGCCACCCCCGCGATGTTCCGCGCGGTCGCCAACTCCACGGCGGCCCTGCAAAGCATGTGGGGCGCATTCGGCGCCCTGGGTTCCGGCGTGATCCCGGCCAAGCTGGGCGAGCAGATCGCCGTCGCCGTCGCCGACCGCAACGATTGCGAATACTGCCTGGCCGCCCACACGATGCTGGGCCGCAAGGCCGGTGCCAGCACCGCCGAGATGGCCGCCGCCCAGCAGGGCGAATCTGCCGACCCGCAGACCGCCGCCGCGCTGCGCTTCGCGCTGCAGCTGGTCGACACCCGCGGTCAGGTCGGCGATGCCGATGTGCAGGCGCTGCGCGAAGCCGGCTTCAACGACGAGCAGATCGTCGAGATCCTGGCCCATGTGGCGTTGAACCTGTTCACCAACTATATGAACCTGGCCTTCCAGGTGCCGCTCGATTTCCCGGCCGTCAAGCGGCGCGGGACCCAGCCCCTCTGAAACGGAGACCACGATGTCCTTCGAGATCCCCGCCGCCCAGGCCGATCTGGCGCCGCCGCTGCAGATCGCGCAATGGTTCAATACCGGCGGCCAGCCCATCGAGCTGCCGCAGCTGCGCGGCCGCGTGGTCGCGCTGCATGCCTTCCAGATGCTGTGTCCCGGCTGCGTCGCCCATGGTCTGCCGCAGACCGCCAGGCTGCACGAGCTGTTCCCGCCCGAACAGCTGGCCGTGATCGGGCTGCATAGCGTGTTCGAACACCACGAGGTGATGGGCAGCGCCGCCGCGCTGCAGGCCTTCATCGATGAGTACCGACTCGGCTTCGCCATCGGGCTGGACCGGCCCGACCCACGCGGCGGCCCGGTGCCGCTGACGATGCAGGCCCTGGGCCTGCGCGGCACGCCCAGCCTGATACTGCTGGACAAGCGGGGCCGCATCCGGCTGCACCAATTCGGCCGCGTCGACGACCTGCGCCTGGGTGCACTGATCGGCCGCCTGCTCGCCGAGCCCGACGAGGACGCAGCCGCCGCGCCGCTCTGCGACGATCAGGGCTGCCGCCTGCCCGAATCTGCGGCCCAGCAGTCCCGCTGAGGCATCGATCTCGGCCAGGAAGCCCTCGGGCCGCTATGGCTTGGCGGCCTCCCTGGTCTTCATCTTGTCCATCATCTCGCGCATGCCCGCGCAGGGGTCCTCGCGCTTGGGTGCGGCGGTGATCCAGACGTAGTGGTAGGGCGCGCCCTGGATCTGGGCACCGGTCTCGACAAAGCCGACGCTGGCCACCCGCGCCGCCGGCTGCTGGGCCGCGATCAGCTGGGCGACGCCGTAGTCGCGGCGCACATGGCCATTTCCTGCCAATAGCACGGCGAGCGGCACCGCCGGCTTGCCCTGGGCCTGAGCCGCGGCCTGCAGGCTCAGCCACATCGCCGCGTCGCGGGCGCGCTGGGCCCAGCCCATGCCAACCAGGCGCTCGCCGGCCAGCATGCCGCAATGGCCTTGCACCAGGTCGGCGTCCAGCGCCTTGGCACCGGCCTCGTCCAGCGGCGCGGCCNCCGCCGGCTTGCCCTGGGCCTGAGCCGCGGCCTGCAGGCTCAGCCACATCGCCGCGTCGCGGGCGCGCTGGGCCCAGCCCATGCCAACCAGGCGCTCGCCGGCCAGCATGCCGCAATGGCCTTGCACCAGGTCGGCGTCCAGCGCCTTGGCACCGGCCTCGTCCAGCGGCGCGGCCCGGGTGACGGCCTTCAAGTCGTCGGGCAGGGCCGCCTCGCCCTTGCGCGCGAGCTCGCGCGCAAGATCGCGCGGCGTGTTGCCACCGACCAGCATGCGGCCCGGCGCCGCCGCAGCCGCGAACAAGGGCTCGTGCAGCGGCCAGCGCCAGCCTTTCTCGTCGAAGCCCGCCGCCTGCAGGCGCGGCAGCAGCACGGAGCCGGGCAGCACGGCCT
Organism: Paucibacter sp. XJ19-41; assembly: GCF_028462495.1. NCBI lineage: Bacteria > Pseudomonadati > Pseudomonadota > Betaproteobacteria > Burkholderiales > Sphaerotilaceae > Roseateles > Paucibacter sp. XJ19-41. The sequence continues at coordinate 1,345 of NZ_JAQOWX010000141.1, read as the reverse complement.
GGCCGCGTGTCAGGTGCTCGGCCACCACCGGTACGCGCGGGCCCAGCGCGGCCAGCAGTTCGGCGCGGCGCTGATGATGGACGGCGTTGTCATGCTGCTCGCCGAGCAGCACATAGTCGCTGGCAAGCAGCTTCTGCAGCAGCTCGTCGCGGCTGATCTGGCGGCCGCTGGCCACCTCGACGATGCGCTCGTTGCTGGGCGTCATGCCCAGCTGGGCACAGCCGGCCAGCAGCAGGCTCAAGCCCATCAGCAGAGTCTTTTTCATTGTGTGCCGCCTTCCGGTACGTAGACGATGGAACCATCCTTCATTTTGTAGGCTACGCCGGCCTTCTCGCCGTCGCCGCTGCCGATGGCGCCACTGGCCTTGAAGCGTTCGACCTTCTCGCCCTTCTTGATCATGATCTCCATCGAGGGCTTGCCGGGATCGGTGATCACGGTGACGTCCTGCTTGTTGAAGGGGTTGATCATCGGGTTCTGGGCCACTGTGATCAGCAGCGCCGCGATCACGACCAGAAAGATGTCGATCAGATTGACGACCGACAAGATGGGATCGTCGGTCTCGGCTTCATGCAAGAGCTTCAGAGCCATGGTTCAAGCCCCCGGCTTTGCGCGCAGCTTGCCGATCTCGACGATCTCCTCGGCCAGCCAGCGGCGCTGGATATTGACCACCCAGAAGGTGATGGATGCGGCGATCAGCGCCAGGATCACGGCCGAGAAGGCCACGGTCAGGTTCTGCGAGACGGCGGCCAGATTGCCGTCGGACAGCGAGCGCAGCGCCGGCCCCATCGGGATCATGGTCGCGACCAGGCCCAGCATCGGCGTGACGCGGCTGGCGATGCGCGGGCCTTCCATCAGGCGGTGCGCCTTCAGGTCCAGCTCGTCCTCGCTCAAGCCCTCGGGACCGGCCGCCCGATGCGCGGCCAGCAGCGGGCGGCCCGCCCCGGAGCGACGCCGCTGCAGGTGCACGACAAAAGCGCCCAGCACCCAGAAGGCATAGAGAAAGAGGACGGCGATCAGGGCCAGCGTGGGCAGCAGAAACCACTGCGCCACCAGATACATGGTGTTTTCGAGGATGGAGGACATGGCGTTTGAAGAGTCGGGATTGAGGGGAGTGTTCAGGAGGACAAGGGAGCCATGCGCGGTGGTGTGCAGGCGTCCTGGCGCCAGGCGCGCCAGCCGCCGCCGACGGCGGCGAGCAGCAGCAGGAACAGCGCGGCCAGGCTGGTGACGATCAGCTGCGGTTGATTGACCAGTGCTGGCTCGGCCACCTTGTCGAGCTTCATGCCTTCAATCGGTGGCGGCGGCGCGACGTCGGCAGCCGGTGGCGCAGCGGCGGCAGCCGCCG
>NZ_JAQOWX010000140.1:0-13163 GCF_028462495.1 Paucibacter sp. XJ19-41 | reverse complement strand
GGGCCCTTACGGCCTGCAGGCCGCGATCGCCGCCTGCCATGCCCGCGCGGCGCGCCCCGAAGACACCGACTGGGCCCAGATCGTCGCGCTCTACGACGCGTTGCACCAGCTGATGCCCTCGCCGGTGGTGGCGCTGAACCGCGCTGTCGCGGTCGGCATGGGCCAGGGCCCCGGCCTTGGCCCCGCCGCCGCGCTGGAGCTGGTCAACACGCTCGCCGCCGACCCGCAGCTGCAGGGCTACCACTGGTTGCCCAGCGTGCGCGGCGACCTGCTGGCCAAGCTGGGACGCGGCGCCGAGGCCCGCGCCGAGTTCGAGCGCGCGGCGGGACTGACGAGGAATGGGCGGGAGCGGGAGCTGCTGCTGGGGAGGGCGGGGGAGGCGGGGTAGGGTGCAGGCAGATCATCTGTGAGAGAATTCTTCAACTATTCATTGATCTATTCTCAATCCATCCAAATGACTGCCTCGGCTCGGCTAGGTAGCACCCCTGCGGCTCAGGATATTGAACGCATCCTGAGAGTGGGACCGAAGTCCGCCGCGCAGCTGCTGGTGGCCCTGGGAATCAGCCAGCCAACGCTTTCACGAACTATTCAACAGCTGTCGCAAACGGTCACCAGTTTCAGGATTTCTGGAGACCGCACACCCAGGTATGCGCTGCTGCGCCCGCTGCCTCTGGGGCTCAAGCCGCGGCAACGCATTTACCGCCTCATCAGCAGCGGCCAAATCGAGCCCTTCGCCGACATCGAGTTCCTCAGCGGCGGCGCCACGCTGGAGAGGAGGGGCAAGCTCACTCGCTTGTATGAGGGCTTGCCGCCCTATATGTCTTTCGCGGCACCATCGGGATTCCTGGGTCGTCAGCTCGCGCAGGAGGCCGCGAAGAGTCCGGCCTTCCCCACCAGCCTCAAGGACTGGGGCGACGACCACCGTGTGGCCTGGCTATTCACGCGAGGCCTGAACCTGCCCGGCAATCTGGTGTTTGGTGACGCCCCGCTCCAGATGGAGATGGACGGGCGGCCCGCGACACCAGCCGAGGAGAAGCTCGAGCACTACGCAGCCATGGCCACGGCGCTGCGCGGCGCCACCTATGGCTCCAGCGCCGGCGGCGAGCAGCCGAAGTTTCTGTGGCTGAGTGAAGACGCGGGACACGTCATCGTGAAATTCGCCAAGCTCGGCAGCCGCATGGCCGAGCTGCTCCCGCTTGAGCATCTGGCCCTGCGGTCCTTGGCCGAGGTCGGGGTGCCCGCGAGCCGGACCCAGCTGATGGCGGCGGGCGACCATGTCTTCCTGGAAGTTCAGCGCTTTGACCGCATCGGGCTCAAGGGCAGGATCGGCATGCTCTCGGCCGGCGCGGTGGACGACGAGTTCTTCGGCATGCGGGACTCCTGGCCGGAGTTCGCCGCGCGCTGCGAGCAGGCGAAGTATCTGTCCGCGCGGGACGCCCGTCTGGTCGACACGATGGCCGCTTTCAGCGAGCTGATCGGCAATAGCGACAGGCACTTCGAGAACATCTCGATGCTGATCGGCGAGGACGGCGAGTACCAGGGCATCTCGCCGGCCTACGACATCCTGCCCATGCGCTACGCCTCCATCGGCGGCGGCCTGGACCCGGACCTGAGCCCTATCGAACCCAAGGTCGGCACCATCGGCGCCAAGCCCGAGGTGTGGACCCGCGCTGCCCAGGCCGCCGCGCGATTCTGGATCGCCGCGATGACCGAAGACCTGGGCGTGCCGCTGTCCCGCGAGATGCGCGAGCTGGCCCAGATCAACCTCCAGGCAGCTCGGGCGTTTGTGGCGCCGCTGTTGCCGAGTGGGTAGGCGTCGCGAAGCTATCTTGTCTAGGTGAGACTCATGCGCATATGGCTCTGGTTCACAACCGCAACCCTGGCTCACTTTCTGGTTAGCGCGACCGCCTTTTTGTGGGTGTACAGCAATAGCTCGTCCGCGTTCGATGGGCATCATGTCTCGCGTGCCTGCGCCCTGCTGGCTGATGCCTTGTTCGCCGTCGCGTGGTTTCCCTTCGGCCACCTGCTAGTGGCGGCGGTCTCTCCCAAGCTTCTTCCAGGCTCTTGGGGTTGGTTGCCCGTTCTGGTCAATAGCATGCTCTGGGGCACAGCGGTGGTTGCAGCAGTTTGGTACAAGCGGCGACGGCCCTGATACGTTTGAGCTCATCAGCAAGCGCAGCAAAGAGCAGTGATGCAAGTCATGACCCCACCATTCCCGTCAATGACCCACCACCTTGAGCTTCGATTCGAACCCGACACGGATGGCACGGGTGAGCTGTTCGCCTCGGCCCGGTGTGAGAACTTTTCCGGCGCCGGATCGGCTTGGTTTCATGAGTGGGAAGTCCGGGCCTTTGGTGCCAAGCTGCAATCGTGCTTCCCGCTGCTCCCGGGCACGGAACTGCGACTCGAAGGAGGGTATTGGGATTCCAGCTGCTCGCCAACCAGACTGAAGGACGTGGTGGTGGGCATCCGGATCTACCCGGTTGGCATTACTGGCGAGATCGGGGTTCGCTTGGAGCTCGGCGACGGAACGTATGAGCGTCAGCGGCCGGAGAGCCGTGGGCGCGCAAGCTTCGAGCTCATGGCGACCTACGAGGACATCCAGAGATTCGGCGCTCAGATCCAGCTGCTGGTGCAGTCGACCGGCGGCACCGCCAGCCTCTATCGAAATGCCGCTTAGACGGTTGCGGGGGCTTTCCGTCGCATGAGTTCCCTCATCAAGACCTGACCCCCTCCGAAATCCGACCAACGCGCGAGCAACCCCATGGCCAAAGACCTGATCTCCGTCCCCCGCGCCGCGATGGTCGGGCCCGATGGTGAGTGGGAGGCCGTCGGCCGCGACGCGCATGCAGTGATCGACGAGGCAAAAGCCGCCGGCGTCTATGTCTTCGGCGGCGGCATCGATGAGGCCGTGCCGCCCGTACTGGTCTCGGCCGACGGCACGGTGGCCGAGGGCGGTNCCGTCGGCCGCGACGCGCATGCAGTGATCGACGAGGCAAAAGCCGCCGGCGTCTATGTCTTCGGCGGCGGCATCGATGAGGCCGTGCCGCCCGTACTGGTCTCGGCCGACGGCACGGTGGCCGAGGGCGGTTATCCCTGGGCGCCTGCGCTCAACGGCGGCTTCACCGTGCTCGAACTGCCCTCGCGCGAGGCGGCCATTGCCTGGGCCGCGCGCATCGCCAAGGCCTGCCGCTGCGAGCAGGAGCTGCGCGTCTTTCAGTTCGACCCGCAGTCCTGACAGGTCCCGAGCGGCCGCAGCTCATAAACTGCGCCGCATGTCGTCCCCGTCCACCGCCTCCCTGAGCCAGTTGATCCTATTGCGCGCCGTGCAGCGCCTGGAGGCGCAGCAGGGGCCGCTGGACGACGCGCAGGCGATGCGCGAGGCCCATGCGCAGCAGCGCGCGATGCCGCAGCGCCTGCTGGCCCGGGCCGCCTGGCTGGCGCGCGAGCAGGGGCTGGACGTGGCGCTGGCGCAGTGGCGCGGCCGCCTGCCCTGGCTGGCGCTGGTGGCGGCCTTGCTGATCGGTCTGCTGAGCTTCAGCCTGCTGCAGGCGGTGGTCGGCGGCAACCGGCAGATCAACGCAGTGGCCGCCTTGCTGGCCGTGCTTGGGCCGCATCTGCTGAGCCTGGTGCTGTGGCTGCTGATGCTGACGGTCGGCGGTCATGGGGGTGAGGGCGGTGGCCTGGCGCGTTGGCTGGTCTGGGCCACTGCCCGGCTGCCGGGCGGTACGCCCGCCCAGGCCCTGGTGCTGGAGGCCGGACTCGATGTGCTGGGCCGCAAGAGGGGGCTGAGCGCCTGGGCGCTGGGTGCCGTCAACCATGCGATCTGGTCGCTGGCCCTGCTGCTGACCTTGGCCGGCCTGGTGTTCGCATTTTCCTTTCTGGCCTACCGCCTGACGTGGGAAACGACGATTCTGGATGCCGGCTTCTTCGCCGGCTTTGCCCGCATCAGCGGCTGGCTGCCGGGGCTGCTGGGCTTTGCCACGCCGGAGCTGGGCATTACCGGGTCGAGTGGCGCCGATGACAACCGGGGCTGGGCCCTGTGGCTGCTGGGCTGCACCCTGGTCTATGGCCTGGGCCTGCGGCTGATCGCGCTGCTGCTGAGCGTCTGGCGCACGCGCGGTCTGCTCGCCGGGCTGGACCTGGACAGCGAAGATCCGCAGCTGCGCCAGCTGATGCAGCGCTTTGCCTCGCTGGACGCCAGCGCCCTGCTCGACGCCGAGCACCACCGCGCACCGCCGCCGCCCGCGCCGCCCGAGGGCGGGCGCGTGATGCAGGGCGTGGCTCTGCTCGGCTACGAGCTGCCGCTGTCCCTGCCCTGGCCGCCGGCTGGGCTTCCGGCGCCGCCGCTGGCCCTGCGCATCGCCGGCGCGGCCGAGGAGAAACGCCGCCTGCTGGCCCAGCTGCAAGACCTGGCCCCACAGCGCCTGCTGCTGGTCTGCCATGGCCCATCCAGCCCCGACCGCGGCACCGAGCGATTTGTCCGCGAGGCCTTGCAGCGGGTCGGTGCCGGGGCCCTGCTGCTCAGCGGCGAGGCGGGCGCCGCGCGCTGGCGCAGCTGGGTGGCGGACTGCGCCCTGCCCTTGCAGGCGGTGTTCGACGCACCGGCGCCGGCGCGCGCCTGGCTGGAGGGGGCAGACCATGGCCGCTGAATTCCCGGCGCTGAACATCGCGGTGGTCGGCCACACCAATGCCGGCAAGACCTCGCTGCTGCGCACGCTGACGCGGCGTGCCGATTTCGGCGCGGTGTCCGACCGGCCGGGCACGACCCGCCATGTCGAGGCCATCACGCTGGACCTGGACGACGGCGAGCCAGCGCTGTGCTTTGTCGACACGCCGGGGCTGGAGGACGCGGTCGCGCTGCTGGATCATCTGCACGGCCTGGACGCCGCGCTGCCGCGAGCGCAACGCCTGCAGGCCTTTTTGCAGGGCGAGGCGGCCAGAGGACCCTTCGAGCAGGAGGCCAAGGTCTTGCGCGCGCTGCTGCAGGTCGATGCCGGCCTGCTGGTGATCGATGCCCGCGAAGACCCGGCCCTGCCCAAGTTCGCCGCCGAGCTCGAGATCCTGATGCTCGGCGGCCGCCCGCTGATGCCGGTGCTGAACTTCGTCCGCGAGCCGAGCGCTCAGGAGGCGGGCTGGCGCGCGCTGCTGGCGGCCCACGGCCTGCATGCGCTGCTGCGCTTCGATGTCGTCGCGCCCTTTGTCGGCGCCGAGGCCCATCTCTATGGCGATCTCGGCGCCCTGCTACCCGAGCGCCGCGCCCAGCTGGCGGGCGTGGTGGCGTTTCTGGAACATGAGCGCGCTGCCCGCCGCAGCGCCAGTCTGCGCCTGATTGCCGCCTCGCTGCTGGGCCTGGCGGCCTATCGCGAGGCCGCGCCCGGCCAGCAGCTGGACGACACCCATGCGCGCGCCGCCTTTGTACGCGCTTTTCGCCAGACCATCAACGCGCGGCTGCGGCAGAGCCGCTTGCAGCTGCTGGCCCTGCATGGTTTTGGCCCCGACACGGCCGAGGCCGCCGAGCTGCCCCAGCTGGCCGGGCGCTGGGAAGCCGATCTGTTCAACCCCGAGCTGCTGAAGCAGGCCGGCCGCCAGTTCGGCACCGGTGCGGCAGTGGGCGGCGCCATTGGCGTGGTGGCCGATGTGGCGCTGGCCGGGCTCTCGCTGGGCGCCGCCGCCACGCTGGGCGCGACCATTGGCGGTCTGGCCAGCCAGGGCCTGGGCCAGGTCGGCCGGCGCCTGGGCAACAAGCTGCGCGGTGTGCTGGAGTTGAGCCCGGAGGACGCGGCCCTGCTGCAGATCGCCGCGCAACACCTGACCCTGCTGCAGGGCCTGGAGCGGCGGGGGCATGCGGCGCTGGAGGTGATGCGCGAGAGCGCCGGTCTGGTGGTCGAGGGACAGCAGGCTGCGGATCTTTTGAGGACCTTGCGGCCGGCGCGCGGCCATCCCGAGTGGGCGACCGGCCTGGCGCCAGAGCGTGCGCAGCAGGATTTGCTGGCGCTGCTGAACGAGCTGCTGCCGGACGAGGGCTGACCGGCCCCATCCGCGAGTAGCCGCTCGGCCCCTGGGGCCAGGTCACTCTTGGAAACGGCCCAGCGAAGGATTTGAGAACCGAAGCGCTATCGGAGCGATCAGATGCAGATTCGTGATATTCAATCCACTGAAATTGAAGCCGCGCGCCTGCTGTTGCTGGGTGCAGGTTGGGGCCGCAGCAAAGTCGGCAGTACCGCCGAGTTCGCCCAGCTGCTGGCCCGCTCGCAGCGGGCGCTGGTGGCTGTGCAGGACGGCGCGGTCATCGGCTTCATCCGGGCCCTCACCGATGGCCTGACGAACGGCTATATCTCCATGGTGGTGGTGGCCGAAGACCGGCGCGGCCAGGGCGTGGGGCGGGCCTTGGTCGAGGCCGTCGTGGGCGAGGACCGCCAGCTGACCTGGGTGCTGCGCGCCGGGCGCGAGGGTGTTGCGGGCTTTTACGAGAAACTCGGCTTCAGCATGTCCGAGGTCGCGATGGAGCGGCCGGGTGTCAGGTCTTGAGCAGCTGTTCGTCGCTTGACTGCCTGATCGGCAATCAGGCTGCCTGTACTGCCAACTTCAGCCCCAGGGCCTTCAGCACCTTGGCGATGGTCGCCAGCTCCGGATTGCCATTGGGAGACAGGGCACGGTAGAGCGCCTCGCGCGCCAGGCCGGTGTCGCGGGCCATCTGGGTCATGCCGCGTGCCCTGGCAATGTCGCCCAGGGCCACCGCGATCATCGCCGGATCCCCGCCCGACTCATCCAGCATCGCCTGCAGATACTGGGCCATCGAGGCTTCGGAATCCAGAAACTCGGTCACATCGAAGTGGGTGAACACAACGGCGTTCTGCTTGCTCATGACTTACTCCTTGTCGTCCACCAGGGCCGCCATCGCCTTGGCCCGCTTGATATCGGCGACCTGGCTGCGCTTGTCGCCACCCACCAGCAAGAAGATCAGCTCGCGGCCCTGCCGCGTGAAATACAGCCGGTCGCCCGGCCCGACATCCACGCGCAACTCATGCACGCCGTCCTGATTTCACATCGCCCAGATTGCCCTGTTCCACGATACGCAGGCGGGCCGCGATGCGCAGCTGAGCCATGCGGCGAAAACTTCGGATTGCCTGACGATGAACATGTACTGTAATCCTTAAGTCACAATCCATCAATCGCCCAGATTCACCAACGCCGCCAGCATCACGCCGTCCAGGCCGGCCGGCAGCGCATAGTCCGCGATCACCCAGGCGCGCTGCGCGCCGTCGGCCGCCTCGGCCAGCAGCTCGCTGAGCACGCGGCCGGAGCGCGCGTCCAGCGCGGCATAGGGCGTGTCCAGCAAGGTCAGCGCGGCACCGCTGGCCGCGGCCGCCGCCAGGCCCAGCTTGCGCCGGCTGCCGGTGGACAGCATGAACATCGGCTTGTCCAGATGCGGTGCCAGGTCCAGCGCCTCGATCAGCGCGGCCTCCAGCCCCGGCAGCCAGCTTGCCGCGAAGCGTCCCGCGCGCCGCTCGGCCAGCCAGGCGCGGGCGATCACCGGGTCGTACGCCGGATCGGCCGGCTGCTCGAAGCTGCAGCTGGCCGTGTCGGCGCTGCGCAGGATTTGCCCGGCGCCGGGCGCCAGGTCGCCGGCGATCAGGCGCAGCAGGCTGGTCTTGCCGCGCCCGTCGCCCCCGCATAACAGGCTCAGGCCGGGCCTGAGCGCGAAGCTCAGATCGGTGAACAGCGGGGCGGCCTGGCCGGGAGGGGTGTAGGCCAGACGATGGGCTTGCACAAGAGCGTTCGGGCTGGGCATGGGGCGCGGCGAAAGCACCCAGTTTATGTTCGCGCTGGTCAGGCCCGCCCTTACCATCCGGGGCCAAGCAAGGAGCCCTTCATATGATCACCTGCCATCTCCGCTATGTGCTCGACCCGGCCAAGCTCAAGGAGTTCGAGCATTACGGCAAGCTCTGGATTCCGCTGGTGCGCAAGTTCGGCGGCATCCACCATGGCTATCTGCTGCCCTCGGAAGGAGCCAGCAATATCGCGCTGGCCTCGTTCTCCTTCCCCTCGCTGGCGGCCTACGAGCAGTACCGGATCCAGTCCTTCGACGACCCCGAGTGCCAGGCCGCCTTCCAGTACGCCGAGCAGACGCGCTGTTTTCTCAGCTACGAGCGCACCTTCTTCCGCCCGGTGTTCGAGTGATGCGGGACATGCCGGCCCTCGCGCTCTCCCCCGTTTCCCTCGCCGACCTCGACGAGCTGCACGAATTCGAGCAGCGCAACCGCGCCTTCTTCGAGGCATGGATCAATGCCCGGCCCAAGGACTACTACTCGCTCGACGGTGTGGCCCAGGCCATCGAAGCGGCGCGTCGCGATGCCGAGCAGGACCGGGGCTACCAGTTCCTGCTGCGTGAGGACGGGGTGCTGGCCGCCCGGGTCAATCTGAGCCAGGTGCGGCGCGCGCACTTCCACTGCGCCTCGCTGGGCTACCGGGTCGGCGAGCAGCACCAGGGCCGAGGCCTGGCCAAGGCGGCGGTGCGCCTGGCCATGCAGCAGGCCTTTGTCGAGCTGGCGCTGTGGCGGCTGGAAGCGACATCGCGTGTCGAGAATCCGGCCTCGATCCAGGTGCTGACGGCCAATGGCTTTGTGCAGTTCGGTCATGCCCGGCGCTGCTTCCAGCTCGGCGAGGCCTGGTTCGACCTGCTGCACTTCGAGGCGCATGCCAAACCCCGCTGAGCCTGCCCATGTTTTTTTCCACCCTCAAGCCTGTCCTCTACATCCAGATCTCGCCCGAGCGCATCACGCTGAAGAACCTGAAGACCGGCGAGCTGATCGCCGAGGTGCCCGAGATGGCGATCACCGCCGCACCAAAGCCGACGATTCTGGCTGTCGGGCCGCAGGCGCGCCTGGCCTGCGCCGCGCAGGCGGCGCAGCTGCTCAACCCGTTTGCCCACCCACGCAGCCTGGTGTCCGATTTCACGCTCGCCGAGCAGCTGCTCCGCTACTACGTGCACCGCATCCGTGGCCAGGCTTGGCTGAGCATCGCGCCGCGCATCGTGCTCCATCCGCTGGGCCAGCCCGCCGGCGGCTTCACCCAGGTCGAACGCCGGGCGTTCCGGGAACTGGCCTCGGGCGCCGGGGCTGCCGAGGCCATTGTGTGGATGGGCCGCGTCCTCACCGACGAAGAAATCCTGACCCGGCGCTTTCCGGCCGGCGAGGGTGAATGGGAGTGATCAGCTCCCGCGCCGCCCCAAGCGCTCCACCAGCAACGCCAGCTGCCGACGCGCCCCGTCATCGACGCTGATCTGCGGATTGGAGTAGCCGTCGGTCTTGCCGGCCTCCTGCTCGCGGGCGTCGATGATGGGCCGTGCCGCCGCGTGCGCGGCCTCGAAGGACAGGGTGTGCAGGCGCAGCTGCTCGGCATACATGGCGCGGCCGAAAAAGGTCAGCTCCGAGCCCTTGCCGCAGCCGTAGGAGGTGTGTTCGGCGTCGGCCGCGCTCATCACCAGGCTGCCCGGCCCGGCCAGCGGCGCGATCCAGCTGCCCGAGTAGCAGGCCGAGACCGAGAGCACGCGCCAGCGGATGCCGGCCTCGTCCAGCCAGGTCTTGAGCAGCTGGGGCGTCACCTCGTCCAGCGCCAGCGGATCGAGCGAGGCCGCCAGCTTGCCGTCCTGCGCGCCATGTGAGGTCAGGTGGATGAACAGGATGTCTTCGTCGCGATTCATCAGTGCGGCCATCTGCCGGATCGCGCGTTGCAGGTTCAGCGCCGTGGCCCAGGGGTGTTCGAGCGCCGTGCCGGCATGGTTGACCAGCTGCAGGCTGCGGCCCTGGGCGCCGAAGCGATCTTGCATCAGCCCATCGACCAGCGCACTCTCGTTGCGGAACACGTCTTCCGGCGCATAAGGGGCGAAGGTGATCGAGTACAGCTCCACCTCGCCGCTGCGGCCGGCCTGCAGCGCCTGCAGCCGGCGCTCCAGCAGGGCCGGCTGCAGCTCCAGCAGCTCCTGGGTCAGGCGCAGGCGCGCGGGCCGCTCGTCGGCGGTGGCCTCGGCATACCAGTGCGCGGAGGGCTGAACCCAGACCGGCAGGGCCGCCGCCGCCGCGACCAGCAGGCCCGCCGGCCAGCGCCTCCACGCCGTCGTGTCGCTGCGCCACAGCAGCAGCCACTGGGCAGCGACCAGCCACAGCGTCGCGGCGCCCCACAGACCCCACCAGCCCCAGGGCCCCAGTTGCTGGTGCCAGTCCAGGCGCACGGCCGGCACCAGCACCAGACTGGTAACGAGGGTGATGGGCAGGGCCAGAGCGATCAGCAGGCTGAACAGCGCGGCGCCGCTACCCTCCTCGCTGCGCGGCCTCAGCCACCAGCAGGCCCAGGCCAGCACCAGGGTGCCTATCCAGCCCTCCCACAGCGCGGGCCAGTAGAAACTGGCCGGGCCGGCGATATAGAGCCGCTCCGCCAGCAGCTGGACCGCGACCAGGCTCAGCAGCAGCGCGGCCGTGCGGGCCGGTGTCGCTCGCAGCCCGTTCCAATCGGGGCTTAGGAACAGCGCGCTGCGCAGCCCCTGCCGCCACCACGAGCCCAGCGAGCCGGGCGCTGGTGCTGCCTGCGGCGGCATGTTCTGGCCGTCTGTCATCATCACCTCCCCTTTAGCAGGGACTGTAAGGGGGATGGCGGTGCCGGCTTACTTGTAGAAGGCCTCTACCGTCCCGCTGAGCTTGATCAGCAGCGGCTGGCCCTTGCGGTCCACCTTGCGGCCCACCGGCACCTTGATCCAGCCTTCGCTGATGCAGTACTCGGACACATCGAAACGCTCCTTGCCGTTCAGGCGGATGCCGACGTCGCGCTCGAACACGGCGGCGTCGTGGAAGGGGCTGCGCGGGTCGATCGAGAGGCGGTCGGGCATGGCCGCCGCTGCGGAGGGCTGGTTTGGTTCTTCGCTCATGGTGTTGTGATCGTTTGAGGGGTTCAGGAAGGCGCCATTTTCGCTGCTCGACCGCAGGCTGGGTGTAGCGACCCTGGTGCGGCAGCGCACAGACCCCGGCCAGGCCAGGGTGCAGACTGGCTCTTTCACTGCTATCAAGGTCGTCCCCATGTCCAATGCCATCGCCGCCCACAAGCATCGCGCCCGTCTGCACATCCTGCGCGACAAGGTCAAGCGCGCTCTGCGCGACCAACTGCGCGGCATTCCCGGCGCGGACGCGCGCGTGATCGCGCACCAGGCGGCTCGCGCTGCCTACCGGGCCGCCCACCCGGCTTGATCTGGCGCAAGTGGGGGGACTGGAGGGCTCCGCACAATGGCCGCACCCCAGCCCGAAGCGGAGATGCGCATCATGGCCAAGCTGACGAGGTTCCTGACCCTGGCTCTGCCGCTGCTGATGGCCGCTTGCGCCGTGGAGTTGCAGAACACCGAGATGGTGGCGCGCGAACGCGCCCAGCTGGCCGGGCCTTCGGGCTCGGTCTACACCGGCTGGCGCATCTTCCAGGACAAATGCGCCGCCTGCCATGGCAGCGCCGCCACCGGTGGCAAGGGTGCACCCGATCTGCTGCAGCGCGTGCGCGAGATCGGGCCGCACCGCTTCGTCAGCCTCGTACTGACGCGCTATGACTGGAACCTCCCGGCGCTGCCGGGCGCCGACGCCGGCGCGGCGCGCGAGGCCGCGCTGGAGGCCATCCTGCAGCGCCAGCAGGGCGCGTTGACGATGCCGGCCTGGCAGGGCGAGCCCAGCGTCAATGTGCATATCGCCGACCTCTATGCTTATCTGTCGGCGCGCGCCGCCGGCACGCAGGGGCCGGGGCGGCCGGCGCCGTAATGGCGCTGCGATGAGGCCGTGCCATGAGTGAAGCACAAGCCGCCAGCGGCCTGGATGCCGCCACCGCCGCGCGCCGCCTGCTGGACGAAGGCCCCAACGAGCTTGGTGTCAGCCAGCGCCGCGGGCTGCGAGATATGGCCTGGGACGTGGTGACCGAGCCGATGTTCCTGCTGCTGCTGGGCGCCGGCGCAATCTATCTGGCCATGGGCGACGCGCAGGAGGCGTTGATACTGCTGGGCTTCGTCGTCATCATCATGGCCCTGACGGTGCTGCAGGAACGCCGCAGCGATCAGGCACTGACGGCGCTGCGCGACCTGTCCAGCCCGCGCGCGCGGGTGCTGCGCGACGGTGTGGCGCAGCGCATCGCGGGCCGCGAGGTGGTGCGCGAGGATGTGTTGATGCTGGCCGAGGGCGACCGCGTGCCGGCCGATGGACAAGTGCTCGAAGCCCATGAGCTGGCCACCGATGAATCGATGCTCAGCGGCGAATCGGAGCCGGTGGCCAAGCGCGCTGACGGCGATGCGGTGTTCGCCGGCACCCTGGTGGTCGGCGGCCAGGGCCTGGTGCGGGTGACGGCCGTGGGCCGGCAGACCGAGCTGGGCCGCATCGGCCAGTCGCTGCAGCAGATCGGCCTGCAGGGTTCGCCGCTGCGCGACGAGATGAGCCGGCTGACGCGCCGCCTGCTCTGGATAGGCATGGCCCTGTGCCTGCTGCTGGTGGGCCTGCTGTGGGCGCTGCGTGGCGACGCGCTGCAGGCGCTGCTGGCCGGCATCACGCTGGCCATGGGCCTGCTGCCGCAGGAGCTGCCGGTCATCATGATTGTGTTCCTGGCGCTGGCGGCGCGCCGGCTGGCGGTGCAGCAGGTGCTGACGCGCCGCCTCAACGCCATCGAGACCCTGGGCCAGACCACGGTGCTGTGCGTGGACAAGACCGGCACCCTGACGCACAACCGCATGGCCGTGGCCACGCTGGTGGCCGGCGATGCCGAGCTGGACGTCTCCGCGCTGCCGGGCGGTGCGCTGCCCGAGCCCTTTCACGCGCTGCTGGAGTACGCGGTGCTGGCCAGCGAGATCGCGCCGCACGACCCGATGGAGCTGGCCTTCCACCGGCTGGCCGGCCAGCAGCTTGGCCCTACCGAGCACTTCTTGCATCCGCAATGGACGCTGGCGCGCGAGTACGAGCTCTCACCCGAGCTGCTGGCGATGAGCCATCTGTGGCGCAGCACGGCCCCGGCGGCCCCGCACGATGTGGTGGCCAGCAAGGGGGCGCCTGAGGCGGTGATGGCGCTATGCCGTCTGAGCGAGGCCCGGCGGGAGCAGCTGGCGGCCCAGGCGGCGCGCCTGGCCGACCGCGGCTTGCGGGTGCTGGCCG
>NZ_JAQOWX010000014.1:28799-72129 GCF_028462495.1 Paucibacter sp. XJ19-41 | reverse complement strand
TCCCGTGTGAAAGTAGGTCATCGTCAGGCTAATATCCCCAGAAACCCCCGCCTCGCAAGAGGCGGGGTTTTTTGCTTTGGGGGCTCGTCGGCGCGCTATATTCGCAATGTTGACGTCAACCAAGTCCGAGAGGTGCGAATCATGAGCGCATTGGATTTCCCGGCCTTCTCACGCGCGGACTTGCTCGATGTGCTGCGGCGTGCGCCCAAAGCCGAGCTGCATATGCATATCGAGGGCTCGCTGGAGCCCGATTTGATGTTCAAGCTGGCGCAGCGCAATGGCATCGCCCTGCGCCATGCCAATGTCGAGGCCTTGCGGGCCGCCTACCGGTTCGAGGACCTGCAGAGCTTTCTCGACATCTACTACGCTGGCGCTGCGGTGCTGCTGACCGAGGCCGACTTCTTCGACATGGCCTGGGCCTATTTGGAGCGAGCTGCGGCCGACAACATTGTTCACGCCGAGCTGTTCTTCGATCCTCAGACCCATACATCGCGCGGCGTCAGCATGCAGGACTTGATGCAAGGGCTGCATCGTGCCGGCGTGAAAGCAGGTCAGGAACTCGGGATCAATGTGCAATGGATACTCTGCTTCCTGCGCCACCTCAGCGAAGCCGATGCGCTCGCGACCCTGCGCCAGGCGCTGCCCTACCGTGAGCTGATCAGCGGTGTCGGGCTGGACAGCAGCGAACGTGACAACCCACCGGACAAGTTCATTCGCGTGTTTCAGCAAGCCGGCGAGTTAGGGCTGCGTCGCGTCGCTCACGCCGGTGAAGAGGGACCGCCATCCTATATCTGGAGCGCTTTGCGGGATCTGGACGCGGAGCGTCTGGACCATGGCGTGCGCGCCGCCGAGGATGCAGAGCTGATGAGCTATCTGGCCCATGAGCGCGTGCCCTTGACGGTCTGCCCCTTGTCCAATGTGAAGCTGCGAGTGTTCGACAGCCTGGCCGATCACAATCTGCCGGCCTTGCTCGACGCTGGCCTGTGCGTGACCATCAACTCCGATGATCCGGCCTATTTCGGCGGGTATCTGAATGACAACCTGCTGCAGACCTTTGAGGCCCTGCCGCAGCTGGGTGTCCATCATGCTTATCAGCTGATCCGCAACAGTTTCGAAGCGAGCTTTATCGACGAGGCGCTGCGGCGGCGCTGGATGGGCGAGCTCGATCGCGCGTTCGGTTTGGCGTCTTGAGCTGCGTCGGCCTGTGCGTGGCCCGCTGCCGCCATTCGGTGGGCGACACACCGGTCTGCCGCTGATAGAAGCGGGTGAAGTAGGCCGCATCGGCAAAACCCAGGCCGTGAGCGATCTGCTTGACGCTCATGGTGGTGTAGGCCAGTTCGCGCTGCGCCTCCAGCAGCACGCGGCCCTGCATCAGGCTTGAGGCCGAACAAGCCAGCACCTGCTGGCAGACTCTGTTGAGCTGCGTGGCACTGATGCCCAGCAGGGCCGCGCAGCTGCCGAGCGCGGGCTGCTGCCGGAACTGCTGCTCGATCAGGGCGCGAAAGCGCTGCACATGCTCCAGCGCACGCCCGGCGGGTCGGCGCGAATCGGGCAGCTGGTGCAGCGCGAGCAGGCGTCCGCACTGCAGCAGCAACTGCATCAAGGCCAGGTCGATGCCCAGCGAACGCCAGGCCGCCGTGCCCAGGAACTCTTCGCGCAGATGTCTCGCTGCGCGGGCCAGTGGGGCAGCCGCTGCGGCCGTCAGGCTCAGAACATCGGCCCTGCGCAGCAGCTTCTCCAAGCGCGGTTCCGCGCTCAGCAGCTTGTTGGTGTGCTGGTCCAGCACCGTGATCACCAGGCCCTGCACAGTTGGCTCGAAGCGGAATCCGTGCACGGTACGGGGCGGCAGAATGAAGATGCAGGGCCCCTGGGTGCTGCGCTCCACACCGTCCAGACTCAGCTCGCAGCCGCCTTGCTCTATCCAGAACAGCTGGAACAGTGATTCATGCCGATGCGGCCGGATCTCCCAGTCGTGCAGCCGGCTGCGCTCGGCGATCGACTCGCAATGAAGCCAGTCCACATCGAGGGTCAGGTCTTGCTCGCCGTGACGGGCATAGGTGGGCAGGGGCGATTCCACGTCGAGTCAATCCTGTGCTGCTGTGGCCGGTGCTTGCTGGCCGCAAGTATGCGGCCCCGCGCCTCGGTTTTGTCCGCCCCAGCGACGACAATGGTGGCCGGTCAGGCCTTGCCCTGGCCACTCACCACTGGAGCCATGATGAAGAGCGTCACTTCTAAAATACGCAGGCTAGCCACAGCCTTGCCCTGTACTTTGTTCGCGCTTGTCCCGCTGCTGGCTGTGCCCGGCGCGGCGGCCGATGCGCCAAAAGTAGGCTTTGTCTACGTCAGCCCCATCGGCGATGCTGGTTGGACCTATCAGCATGAGCAGGGACGCCGCGCGCTCGAGAAGGACTTGGGAATCAAGACCACGGCCGTCGAAGGCGTGGCCGAGGGCGCCGACGCCGAGCGCGTGATGCGCGATCTCGCCAACCAGGGCCATACGCTGATTTTCGCGACCAGCTTCGGCTATCTGGAGCCGGCGCTGCGTGTGGCGGCGGACTTCCCGGCGCTGAAGATCGAGCATGCGGGCGGCTACAAGACGGCCGCCAATCTCAACACCTACAACGCGCGGTTTTATGAAGGCCGCTATCTCGCCGGCCTGCTGGCGGGCAAGAGCAGCCGCAGCGGTGTGGCGGGCTATGTGGCTGGCTTTCCCTTGCCCGAGGTCGTGCAGGGCATCAATGCCTTCACCCTGGGCATGCGGGCCGTCAATCCGAAAGCGCGGGTCGTGGTGATCTGGTTGAACGCCTGGTACGACCCACCGCGTGAACGCGAGGCCGCGCTGACGCTGATCAACCAGGGCGCCGATGTGCTGACCAACCACAGCGGTTCGCCCGCCGTGCCCCAGGCGGCCGAGGAGAAGGGCGTCAAGCTGATCGCCTACACCAGCGATATGCGCCGCTTCGCACCGACCGCGCAGCTGGCGGCCGTGACCCATCATTGGGGGGGCTACTACACCCGGGTCACCCAGGCGGTCGGGGCCGGCCGCTGGCAGCCGCAACCGGTCTGGGGCGGCCTCAAGGACGGCATGGTGCAACTCACAGCCGTCCATCCCTCGGTCGACAAGCGCACGCGGGCGCTGCTGGAGCAGCGCCGCCACGACATCGTGCAAGGCCGCTTTCAGCCATTCTCGGGCAGGCTGGTCGACAACGAAGGCCAGGTCCGCCAGGCCAGCGGGGCGATGAGCGACCCAGCCATCGCGACCATGAACTGGTTTGTCGACGGCGTGCAGGGCAAGCTCAGCAAATAGCACGCCTTGGCGACATCGCCTGTCCTAGACTCCCGTGCAATTGCTTGAATTGCATGGCCTGGGAGGGCAGATGAATCGCATTGTGTTGAAGCCGTGGCTGGCGCTGGGCCTGTTGGCGTTTGTATCGATGGCGGCCGAGGCCGCCAGCGTCACGGCGGTCAGTCCGCAGGGTGAGGTGGCCCAGGCCCGTCAGCTGCGGCTGAAGTTCTCGGAGGCCGTGGTCCAGCAGGGCGATCCGCGTTTGCCGGACCCGGCACGGCTGGTCTGCGAAGGCCTGGCCGCCTTGCCCGGCAACGGCCGCTGGTCCAGCGCCAGCGAGTGGTTGTTCGACCTGAACGAACCGCTGCCGGCAGGCGCGCGCTGCAAGATCCAGCTGCGCGCCGAGTTCAAAACGCTCAGCGGCGAGCTGAGCGGCCCGCGCGAGTTCGGCTTCAACACCGGCGCGCCCAGTATCGTGCAGACCGAGCCCTGGAGCGGCAGCCAGATCGAGGAAGAGCAGCACTTTCTGCTGCAACTCACCGGCCCGGTCACCGAGGCCAGCGTGAATCGCCAGGCCTGGTGCGAGGCCGAGGGCATCGGCGAGCGCCTGCCGGTCAAGGTGGTTGGCGGCGCGCCGCGCGAGGCCCTGCTCAAGGCCCGGCGCATTGCGGCCAAGGCAGCGGAGCGCTGGCTGCTGCTGGCCTGCCAGCGACCGCTGCCGCCCGGCGCCAAGGTGCAACTGGTCTGGGGGCCAGGTATTGCCTCGGCGCTGAACCCGCAGCTGCTGACCCGTGCCGAGCAACGCTTCGACTACCGCGTGCGCGAGCCGCTGACGGCCGAGTTCAGCTGCGAGCGCGAGCGTGCCGGTGCGCCCTGCCTGCCGATTCGGCCGCTGTCGCTGCGCTTCTCCGAGCCGGTGCCGCGCGCGCTGGCGATGCAGGCCCGGCTCAAGCCCGCCAGCGGTGCGGCCATTGCGCCGCAGCCCGACAAGGACGACAAATCGCCCGAGACCAGCGAGGTCCGTTTCCCGACCCCGCTGGCAGAGAATGCCAGCTTCACATTGGAGTTGCCCGCCGGACTGAAAGACGCCAACGGCCGCAGCCTCAGCAATGCGGCCAGCTTTCCGCTCAAGGTCGCCACCGGTGGCGCGCCGCCGATCGCCAAGTTCGCGGCCGCGCCCTTTGGCGTGATCGAACGCGAGGCCGAGGGGCCGGCCCTGCTGCCGATCACGATGCGCCATGTGCAGCAAGACCTGGCCCCGGGGCAGGCGGCCGGCACAACGGCTCGCGCAACGGCCGGCCAGGTCCGCATCAAGCGCCTCACCAGCGACGCCGAGGTGCTGGCCGCCTATTTGCGCGTCAAGCGCTGGCATGAGAACCAACTGCCTGCGCGCGAGCTGGGCCTGCCGTCCTCGCAATGGACCGAGACGCACAGCGAGACCAATAGCCGGGGCCAGACCATCAGCCGCAAGGTCGATCGCTATGTCGCCACCCGCGAGGTCGCGATGCTGGACAAGGATGCCAGCGCCCAGCGTCTGGACCTGCCGGTGCTGGCGCAGGGCGAGCGCCCTTTCGAGGTGATCGCGCTGCCGATCCGCACGGCCGGCTACCACCTGGTGGAGCTGAGCTCGCCGCGCCTGGGCCGGGCCTTGCTCGACAAGGCCGCGCCCATGTATGTGCGCACCGGCGTGCTGGTGACCAATCTGGGCGTGCATTTCAAGTGGGGCCGCGAGAACAGCCTGGTCTGGGTCACCAGCCTGGACCGCGGCCGCCCGGTCGCCGGCGCCGAGGTGGCGGTGAACGACTGCCGTGGCCAGCGCCTGTGGGCGGGCAAGACCGATGAGCAAGGCCTGGCCACAGTGCCGCAGGCGCTTGAGATGCCGCGCGGGCAGCAGCGCTGCGAGGGTGAGTACGGCTTCTTCGTCACGGCCCGCAAGGCCGAGGACATGGCTTTTGTGTTCAGCAACTGGAACCGTGGCATCGAGTCCTGGCGCTTCAATGTGCCGACCGCGCGCGGCGCTGCGGCCGATGCCCGTGCCCACACGGTGCTGGACCGCAGCCTGCTGCGTGCCGGCGAAACCGTGTCGATGAAGCATTTCTTCCGTATCGAGACCGGGCTGGGTCTGAGCCTGGCCAAACCCGAGCAACTGCCCACCCGCCTGAAGATCACGCACGAAGGCAGCGGCCAGGAGTTCGTCCAGCCGCTGCAATGGGAGGGCAGCCGCAGCGCGGCCTCCAACTGGAACATCCCGCCCGCCGCCAAGCTCGGCGTCTACCGGCTGGAGCTGGAGCGCGAGGGTGCGGACAGCAGCCAGCGGCGCAGCTGGCCGGCCGGGGACTTCCGCGTCGAGGAGTTCCGCGTGCCCTTGGTCGAGGCGCGTCTGTCCGCACCCAAGGGGGTGCTGGTGGCGCCTGCGGAGCTGCAGATCGGCGCGCAGCTGAACTATCTCTCGGGCGGCGCCATGGCGGCCACGCCGCTGCGCGTGAGCGCGATGCTGAGGCCGCGCGGCGTCGCGTTCGCGGGCTATGAGGACTTCAACTTCCAGCCGCCTAGCGACCCCTCGCAGCCCGATGCCGACGAGGACGCCGAAGCCTCGGCACAACGCGGTGCCAAGCTGGTGGCCGACAAGCTGGCCTTCACGACCGACCGCCAGGGCGCCGCCAGCATCGTGCTGAAGGCCCTGCCCAAGCTGGAGCAGCCCAGTGAGCTGCTGACCGAAGTGAGCTTCAACGACCCCAACGGCGAGCTGCAAACGGCCGCGCAGCTGCTGCCGCTGTGGCCATCCAAGCTGGTGCTGGGCCTGAAAGCGAGCTCCTGGGCCAGCAACCGCGGCAAGGTGGCCTTCAAGGTGCTCGCGCTCGACACGGCCGGCAAGCCCGTCGCGGGCCAGAAAATCACGGTGCGCGCGCGCCTGACGCAGACCCTCAGCAGCCGCAAGCGCATGGTCGGCGGCTTCTATGCCTATGACAACCGCACTGAGCTCAAGGACCTGGGCGAGGTCTGCAGCGGCACCAGCGATGCCAAGGGCCTGCTGCAATGCGAGGCCACACTGGATTCGGCCGGCCAGATCGATCTGATCGCCGCCGCGAAGGATGGGGACGGTCGCTCGGCGCAGGCAGCCACCGGCGTCTGGATCACCGGCCAGGGCGAGCTCTGGTTTGCGCAGGACAATGACGACCGCATCGATGTGCTGCCCGAGACGCGGGCCTACGCGCCCGGCGAGACCGCGCGCCTGCCGGTGCACATGCCCTTCCGCGCGGCCACGGCCCTGGTGGCCATCGAGCGCGAGGGCATTCTGGACACCCAGGTGGTGCAGCTGCGCGGCGACGATCCGACCGTCGAGGTCAAGATCAGCAAGGCCTGGGCGCCGAACGTCTACGTCTCGGTGCTGGCGCTGCGCGGCCGCATCCGCGATGTGCCCTGGTACTCCTTCTTCAGCTGGGGCTGGAAGGCGCCGCGCGACTGGTGGCGCGACTGGCGTGCCAGCCGTGACTATCAGGCGCCCACGGCCATGGTCGATCTGTCCAAGCCGGCCTTCAAGCTCGGCGTCGCCAGCCTGCAGGTGGGTCTGGCCGAGCATCAGCTGCAGGTAGCAGTGACGACCGACAAGCCGCAGTACGGCGTGCGCCAGACCGTGCAGGCCCGTGTCAAGGTCAGCCAGGACGGCAAGCCCCTAGCCGGTGCCGAACTGGCGTTTGCCGCTGTGGACGAAGGTCTGCTCGCGCTGCGCCCCAACAGCAGCTGGGATCTGCTGAGCGCGATGCTGCAGCAGCGCAGCTGGGGCGTGGAGACCGCCAGTGCGCAAAGCGAGATCATCGGCCGGCGCCACTATGGCCGCAAGGCCGTGGCGGCCGGCGGTGGCGGCGGGCGCGGTGGCACGCGCGAGCTGTTCGACACCTTGCTGCTGTGGCAGCCCAGGGTCCAGCTCGATGCCAAGGGCGAGGCCCTGATCGAGGTGCCGCTGAACGACTCACTGAGCAGCTTCCGCCTGGTGGCGATTGCCGATGCCGGCGCGCAGAAATTCGGCAGCGGCGCCGCGACGGTGCGGGTCACGCAGGACCTGCAGCTCCTGTCCGGCCTGCCGCCGCTGGTGCGCGAGGGCGACCAGTTCCAGGCCATGCTGACGGTGCGCAACACCACCGGTCGGGAGATGAAGCTGCGTGCCAGCCTGGCTGGCACGGCCAACAGCGGAGCGGAGGCCATCATGCGCACGCCGCTGGCCTTGCCGCCGCAAGACCTGACCGTCGCGGCTGGCGCCGCGCGCGAGCTGCAGTGGACGGTCACCGTACCCGCCGGTGCTTTCAGCCTGGGCTGGGAGGCCGAGGTGATGGAGCAGGGCGGCGGCGTGGCCCGCGACCGCATGAAGTTCACCCAGGCGGTGGTGCCGGCCGTGCCGGTGCGGGTGTTGCAGGCCAGCCTGGCGCAGCTGGAGGGGCGCTTCAGCCTGCCGGTGGCTGCGCCGGGCGATGCCTTGCCGGCGAGTGGCATCAAGCAGGGCGGTCTCAATATCGCTCTGCAGCCACGCTTGACCGGCGCCCTGCCGGGCCTGCGCCGCTTCTTCGAGAACTATCCCTACACCTGCCTGGAGCAGCTCGGCTCTAAGGCCCTGGGCCTGCAGGATGACAAGCAGTGGCAGGCGCTGATGGCGCGGCTGCCGACCTATCTGGACGCCGAGGGCCTGGCCAGCTACTTCCCGCCCAGTGCTGACGCGGCGCCGCGCGGCAGCGACCGGCTGACGGCCTATCTGCTGTCGGCCAGTCATGAGGCGGGTCAGGCCTTGCCCGAGCCGGCGCGCACGGCGATGCTGGACGGGCTGACGGCCTTCGTCGAGGGCCGCATCGCGCGCCAGACCTGGTCGCCCAAGCCGGATCTGGAGTTGCGCCGGCTGGCCGCGCTGGAGGCCTTGTCGCGCCACGGCCGGGCCCATGCGCGCATGCTGGCCACCGTCGACGCACGCAATGTGTCGACCTGGCCGACCGCCGCGCTGATCGACTGGCTGCTGATTCACCAGCGCCTCAGCGCCGCACCCGAGCGTGACAAGCGCCTGGCCGAGGCCCAGGCGCAGCTGCGCAGCCGCCTCAGCTATGCCGGTAGCACGCTGAAGTTCAGCAACGAGGAGAGCGATGCCTGGTGGCTGATGGACAGCGCGGACGGTAATGCGGCGCGGCTGATCCTGGCCGTGCTCAATGAGCCGGGCTGGAAGGAGGAACTGCCGCGCCTGCTGCAGGGCGCGCTGGGCCGCCAGCAACGCGGTGCCTGGTCCACGACCACGGCCAATCTCTGGGGTGTGCTGGCGCTGGAGAAATTCGCCGCACGCTTCGAGGCAGGCAAACCCTCTGGCAAGACAGTGGCCAGCCTGGGCGGCAAGAGCCTGAGCCTGGACTGGGCGGCGCGTGCCGAGGGCGGGGCGCTGCTGCTGCCCTGGCCAGCGGAGCCGGCCGCCACGCTGAACGTTGAGCAGCAGGGCAGCGGCAAGCCCTGGATGACGGTGCAAAGCCTGGCCGCCATTCCCTTGAAGGCGGCGCTGAACTCGGGCTACCGCGTCAGCCGCTCGCTGCAGGCCGTCGAGCAGAAGACCAAGGGCCAGTGGAGCCGGGGTGATGTCGTGCGGGTGCGGCTGGAGCTGGAGGCCCAGGCCGATATGAGCTGGGTGGTGCTGTCCGACCCGGTACCTGGTGGTGCGACGATTCTCGGCTCGGGCCTGGGCGGACAGTCGGGCATCGCGGTCCAGGGCGAGCGGCGCGAGGGCACGGCCTGGACCGCCTACGAGGAGCGCGGCTTCGAGGCTTGGCGCGGCTATTACGAGTTTCTGCCGCGCGGCAAGCATGTGATCGAGTACACGCTCAGGCTCAATAACGCCGGGCGCTTCCAGCTGCCGCCGACCCGGGTCGAGGCCATGTACGCGCCCGACAGCTTTGGCGAGTTGCCCAATGCCACGCTGGAGGTCGGACCTTGAAACCGAGCTGGCTGCTCGCAGCGTTGCTGGCCTGCGGCTCGGCGGCCCAGGCCCTGCCCGGCTTTGCCGAGTTTCGCAGCGCGCACAAGGTCTCGGACTATCTCTTGCTGGACCGCCACGGCGAGCCGCTGCAGAGCCTGCGCCTGGACAAGACCCGGCGCGCGCTGCCCTGGGTGCCGCTCGCGCAGATGTCGCCGGCGCTGTTGCAGGCCCTGCTGCTCAGCGAGGACCGGCGCTTCTACGAGCACAGCGGCGTCGACTGGGGCGCGGTGGCCGCCAGCGCCTGGGGCAATCTGTGGAACGAGCGCACACGTGGCGCCTCGACCCTGACGATGCAGCTGGCCGGCCTGATGGATGCGGACCTGGCCCGGCCGGCTGCGGGCCGCAGCGCGACCCAGAAACTGGGCCAGGCCATCAGTGCGAAGCGTCTGGAAGCGCGCTGGAGCAAGGCGCAGATTCTCGAGGCCTATCTGAACAGCGCGCCCTTTCGCGGCGAGCTGGTTGGCATCGCGGCGCTGTCGCAAACCCTGTTCGGCAAGCAGCCGGCCGGGCTGGACGCACAGGAGGGCGCGATCGCCGCCGCCCTGCTGCGCGCGCCGAACGCCAAGCCGGCCGTCGTGGCCCAGCGCGCCTGCGCGGTACTGAAGGAGCAGGGCCTGAGCTGCGCCGGTGTCGAGGGGCAGCTGACAGCCGCGCTGCAGCGCCGCGCCGGCATGCCGCTGGGCGAGCAGCTGGCGCCGCACTACGCGCGCCAGGTCTTGCGCGCCGATGGCCCGGCCGCGCAGCGCAGCAGCCTGGATGGCCGCCTGCAGCGTCTGGCCGTCGCGACCCTGAAGCGCCAGCTGGCCGAGCTGGGCGGGCGCAATGTCGAGGACGGCGCGGTGCTGGTGCTGGACAACGCCAGCGGCGCGGTGCTGGCCTGGGTCGGCTCCAGCGGCGGCAGCCTGTCGACGGCGCCCGAGCTGGACTTCGTGCTGGCCCGGCGCCAGCCCGGCTCGACCCTGAAGCCCTTTGTCTACCAACTGGCGCTGGAGAAGCGCCTGATCACCGCCGCCAGCCTGCTGGACGATTCGCCGGCCCAGCTCAGCACCGGCCATGGCTTGTATCTGCCGCAGAACTACGACCGCAGTTTTCGCGGTTGGGTCAGCGCCCGCGCCGCCCTGGGCAACAGCCTGAACGTGCCGGCCGTGCGCCTGGGCGCGATGCTGGGCGCCGACGCCCTGTTCGAGCGTCTCAACAGCTGGGGCCTGGCCCTGCCCGAGAGCGGCGGTTACTACGGCGATTCGTTGGCCCTGGGCAGCCCCGACGTAAGCCTGCTGGCCCTGACCAATGCCTACCGCGCGCTGGCCAATGGCGGGCGCTGGGCCCCGGTGCCCGGCCGCCCTCAGCGCCGCGTCGCCGAGGCGGCCAGCGCCTTCATCGTCGGCGACATGCTGGCTGACAACAGCGCCAGAGCACTGACTTTCGGCCTCGACAGCGAACTGGCCACGCGGGGCTTCGCAGCCGTCAAGACCGGCACCAGCAAGGATCTGCGCGACAACTGGTGCGTCGGCTTCAGCGAGCGCTACACGGTGGGCGTCTGGGTCGGCAATGCCGGCGGCGAACCGATGCACGGCGTCAGCGGTATCAGCGGGGCCGCACCGGTCTGGCAGGCGCTGATGGCTTATCTGCACCGCGACCAGCTCTCGAAGCCGCCGGCCGCACCGCCGGGCCTGCTGCGCCAGACCGTGGCCTTCGAGCCCGGCGGCGAGCCCGCCCGCCCGGAGTGGTTTGTGCGCGGCACCGAGCAAGCCCGCATGCGCGCCAGCGCCCAGCAGGCCACCCAGCAGATGGCCGGCATCGCCAACCCGCGCGACGGCGCGATCTATGCGCTGGACCCCGACATCCCGCCGGCCGCACAGAAGATCCGCTTCGAGGGCGAGTCCGGTGTCTGGGTGCTGGACGGCAAGCGCCTGGGGCGCGGCGCCCGCCTCAGCTGGGCGCCCTGGCCGGGCCGGCATGAGCTGAAGCTGCTGGGCTCGCGGGGTCAGGTCTTGCAGGCGATCAAGTTCGAGGTGCGCGGGGCGACGCTGAAGACCGCCAGCGCCGCGACCGCTCAGCGGTAGAGCGTCCGCGGATAGTCGTTGCGAACGGCCTCGGCGCGCTCGCCACCCAGCGCCTGCCGCACCGGAGTCCAGGTCGCGTCATAGGGCAGCGGGTCGGTCGGGTCCAGGTTGGTATGCGGCCAGTCCGAACCCCAGACCATGCGGGTGTCGAAGAGCATGGCCACCCGCGCGATTAGCGGCTGCATTTCGGCATAGGGTTGCCGGGCATTGAGCCGGTACCAGCCCGAGAGCTTGATCCAGGCGCCCCCCCGTGCCAGAGCTTCCAGCGCGGGCCAGGCCGGATCGGTGTCGGGCGTGTCGGCCATCAGCCCGGCCAGATGGTCGAGCACGAAGACCAGGCCGGTCTCGGCCTGCAGCCGGGCCAGCTGCGGCAGCTCGGCGTGGTCCACATACCACTGTACATGCCAGCCGCGCTCGCGCAACCGGGGTGCCAGGCTCAGCAAGGCTTCGGCGGCATCGGCACTGCGCCCCACCGGCGAGACCCGGTTGAAGCGAATGCCGCGCACGCCGGCGGCGTGCAGCAAGTCCAGTTCGGCATCGCCGACCTCCGGCGCGACGACGGCGATGCCGCGATGCCTCCCGGATGCGGCCTGCAGCGCCTGCAGCATCACCGTGTTGTCGCAACCATAGACGCTGGGCTGCACCAGCACCAGGTGGCCGACACCGGCCGGTGCTGCATGGGTCTCTATCTCGGCCAGACCGCGGGTAGCGGGGCGGTAGTGCCCTGCGAGCGCGGCTGCAGACGCAGAGAACACATGGACATGGCAGTCCCAGCTGCCATCAAGCTTTTTCTTATTCACGGGTGATGCCACGCTCTTTGATCACGCGGCCCCACAGGATTTGTTGCTGCTTCAGGAAGGCCGCAGCTTGCTGATCATTGCCGGCGAAGACATCGCCGCCCAGCGCGCGGATGCGGCCCAGCACCTCGGGGTCGGACTTGGCTTTCTGCAGCGCCGCGACCAAGGTCGCGCGCACCTCGCTCGGCAGGCCCGCCGGTGCCAGCACCGGGTTCCAGTCCAGCACCTCATGTCCCTTGACGCCAGCTTCGGCCATCGTCGGCACCTCGGGCAGGCTGCGCGAGCGCACGCTTGCGGTGACCGCCAGTGCGCGCAGCTTGCCCGACTGGATATGGCCGAGCGAGGACGCCACATTGGCGAAGAACAGCGGCACCTGGCCGCCCATTACATCGGTCAGGGCCGGACCGCCGCCACGGTAGGGCACATGGATCAGCTTGACCTTGGCCAGGTCCTCGAACAGCGCGCCGGCCAGATGCTGGGCGGAGCCATTGCCCGAGGAGGCATAGGCGATATGGCCCGGCTTGGCGCGCGCCAGACGCAGCACATCGGCCACGCTCTTGGCCTCGAAGCTGGGCGTGCAGACCAGCACATTGGGGAACTGTGCAATCAGACCCAGCGGGGTGAAGGCAGTCGCGGTGTCATAAGGCAGCTTGGGGAACAGCGCCGGGTTGACCGCGAAGGACGAGGCATCGATCAGCAAGTTCGTGCCATCGGGAGTTGCGCGTGCCACTTGGTTGGCGGCAATCGTGCCGCTGGCGCCGGGCTTGTTCTCGACCACGACGGGCTGGCCTAGCGCCTCGGCCAGCTTCGGCGCGATCAAGCGCGCGATGATGTCAGCGCCGCCGCCGGGCGGGTAGCTGACGACCAGGGTCACCGGCTTGCCGCCGGCAATGGCCGCCGCAGCGGGCCTGATGGCCCAAGGGGCCAGCATTGATGCGCCGGCAGCACCGAGCAGCCGGCGGCGGGTCTTGGAAAGAAGGGAATTGCTCACGGCGGGGCCTTTCGGTCGGGGTCAGGAGATGGAGACGGTGTAGTGGAAGGCGTGGGCATCGCCGCGCGAGCTGCGCCATTCGATGCAGCGCCCGCTGATGTCGAAGGCTTGGCGCTGCACGATGGCGCAGGGGTGAGCGGTGGGCAGCTGCAGGGCTTTCGCATCGGCGGCGCCGAGCTGGCCGAAGCTGATCTGGTCGACCGCGCGATGCACATGCACGCCGCAGGCCTCCGCCAGATGCGGATAGAGCAGGTCGCCCCAACTGGCGGTATCGCTGTGCTGCAGCGCCGTGCACAGCGGCAAGGGCAGCCAGATCTCCTCGGCCAGCCGCGGCAGCCCGTCCAGCAGCCGCAGCCGCCGCAGCCGCAGCACCGCATCGCCCGCCGTGAGGCCCAGCATATGGGCGACGGCCGCCGGCGCCGCCAGCGTCTGGCGCGAGACGATGCGGGACTTCGGTGTCTCGGTGCCGTCGCCAAAGCGGAAGAAACGCAGCATCGGCGCGCCGCTCAGGCCGGCGCGCACAAAAGTGCCGCGGCCATGGATGCGTTCGATCAAGCCCTGCTCGACCAGCAGGGCCAGCGCTTGGCGCATCGTGCCCAGCGCGACGCCATGCTGGCCTGCCAGCGTCTGTTCGGCCGGCAGTGCGCTGCCGGGCGGCCATTCGCCCGCCACGATGCGGCTGCGCAGCGCTGCCGCCAGCGCGCCATAGCGGCTCAGGCCGGGTGGCTGCTCGATGGGCGCGGAGATATAGGGCGGCATCTTGATCTAGTCCTATAGAGGTGTAGATCAATGTAGCGCCTCTTGGTCGGCGCCGTCAAGTGCGAGGCAAGTCCCACAGGAAAGCGATCATTGCTCGCCCCACGCGGCGCTGGGCATACTGCCCCATCAACAACAACAGGGGATGCCGGATGCGATGCAATGCGATGCGATGGATGGCCGCCGTAGGCCTGGCCGCCCTGGCGCTGCTGCCGGGGCTGTCCTCGGCCCAGCCTAAACTGCTGCGCTATGCCAGCGCCTTCGATCCGCAGACCATGGATCCCCATGCGCTGGCTTTGCAGTACCACTCGCGGGTGGTGACGCAGATCTATGAGGGCCTAGTCAACCGCGATCAGCAGTTCCGGCTCGAACCCTCGCTGGCTGTGTCCTGGGCCCCGCTCGAAGCGAAGACCTGGCGCTTCAAGCTGCGGCCGGGGGTCAAGTTTCATGACGGCAGCGCCTTCACGGCCGACGATGTGGTGTTCTCGATTGAGCGCGCGCTGCAGCCGCAGTCACAGCGCGCCGCCCAGCTGCGCGGCGTGCTCGGCGCGCGCAAGGTCGATGCGCTGACGGTCGACATGCTGCTGTCCGATCCCGATGCCATCCTGCCCGAGAAGCTCTGGCTGATCGCGATAATGAGCAAGTCCTGGAGCGAGAAGCACCAGGTGACGAAGCCGCAGGACTACAACGCCAAGCAGGAGACCCATGCGGTCCGCCATGCGATGGGCACCGGCCCCTTCATGCTCAAGCAGTACGAGGCCGATGTGCGCACCACGCTGGTCGCCCACCCGGCCTGGTGGGGCCGGGCCGCGCACCAGGGCAATCTGGACGAGGCCCAGTACCAGGTGATCCAGTCGGACGCCACGCGGCTGGCCGCGCTGCGCTCGGGCCAGGTCGATTTCGTCATCGATCCGCCCTTCCAGGACGTGGCCCGGCTGCGCCAGGACCAGGGGCTGAAGCTGCTGGAGACCGCCGATATCGGCACGCAATACCTCGCCTTCGACCAGCACCGCGAGGAACTGGCCGGCAGCAATATCAAGGGGCGCAATCCCTTCAAGGACCTGCGGGTGCGTCGTGCCGTCTATCTGGCCATCGATATGGACCTGATCGCGCGCCAGGTCTTGCGCGGCCAGGCGGTGTCCACCGGCAGCCCCGTCTCCAGCCTGGTCGATGGCTATCTGCCGGCGCTGGAGCGGCGCCCGGCGGCTGACCCGGCGGCGGCCCGTGCGCTGCTGAAGGAGGCCGGCTACCCGCAGGGCTTCTCGACCAGCATGGACTGCGTCAACGTCTCCTACCGCCAGGCGGTCTGTCAGGCCATCACCGCGATGCTGGAGAAGGTGGGCATCAAGGCCAACCTGATCGCCTCGCCCAGCAGCCTGTTCTTCCCCAAGCTGAGCCAGGCCACCGGCAGCCTGATCGAGTATGGCTGGACGCCCGGCGGCGACGCCTGGAATGTGCTGAACTCGCTGGTGCGCAGCCACGGCCCGTCGGCCGGCGCCTTCAATGCCGGCCGCTACAGCAACAGCCGGCTCGATGCCTTGATCGACGCGATTGCCACCGAGCCCGATCTGGCGCTGCGCCGCCAGCGGGTCGGCGAGGCGCTGAACCTGATGCGCGCCGATCTGCCCCTGCTGCCGCTCTACCGCATCAAGCACAGCTGGGTGATGCGGCCCCAGGTGCAGGCGGTGCAATGGCCCAATAGCGTGCTGGAGCTGCGCTGGGTCAGAATCGACTGATCCGTCATCCCCAGCCGAGGAGGGCCGCATGTCATCAGCTCCCGTCAGCGACACGCGCCGC
The DNA here is from genome assembly GCF_028462495.1 of Paucibacter sp. XJ19-41. NCBI lineage: Bacteria > Pseudomonadati > Pseudomonadota > Betaproteobacteria > Burkholderiales > Sphaerotilaceae > Roseateles > Paucibacter sp. XJ19-41. Next base: position 56,441 of record NZ_JAQOWX010000014.1, on the reverse strand, counting down.
CGCGCGCTGAGCCGCCTGGCCCTGCCGGCCGCGCTGTCCTTGCTGCCCGGCCTGGCGCGCGCCCAACCGCTGCGCCCGACCCCGGCCCAGACCGAGGGGCCGTTCTACCCGACCGAGCTGCCCGCCGATACCGACTTCGATCTGCTGCGCCAGGGGGCCGCCAGCTACACGCGCGGCCAGGCGGCCTGGCTCGAAGGCCAGGTGCGCGACACCTCGGGGCGGCCGCTGGCCGGCGCCCTGGTCGAGATCTGGCAGTGCGATGCCGACGGCCACTACCGCCATCCGCGTGATGGCGGCCGCGCCGATCCGGCCTTCCAGGCCTTCGGCCGTGTCGCCACCGATGCCGAGGGCCGCTACCGCTTCCGCACGCTGCGCCCGGTAGCCTACGAGGGGCGCACGCCGCATATCCATCTGAAGCTCAAGCGCGGCGCGCGAACCTTGCTGACCACCCAGCTCTATGTCGAGGGCGATCCGGGCAATGAGCGCGACTTCCTGTGGCGCAGCCTGCGCGATGCCCGCGACCGCATGGCGCTGACCCGGCCTTTCGAGGGCGCGGACGGCGGCGAGCTGCGGGCGCAGTTCCCGCTGGTCGTGGCGCTGAGCTGATCAGTCCTCGGCCAGATGGCCGCGCTCGATCGCCTGGGCCTCGTTCTCGAAGATGGCCATCGCGGTCAGCAGGCGCCGAAAGCCCAGCTTGCGGTAGAAGGGCTCCTTGCCCGGCACCGAGTACAGGATGATCTTCTTGTGGCCCTGGGACAGCCGGACCAGGTGCTGCACGATCTCGCGCCCCAGCCCCAGGCCCTGATGGCTGGGCAGCAGCGCGACATCGCAGACATAGGCGCAGTCGACCCCGTCGGCCAATACCCGACCGGCGCCGACCAGGCGGCCCTGCTCGCGAACCAGGCAGCGATAGCGGCTGTTGCTGAACGCCGTCTTCAGATCGGCGGCGTTCTTCGTGCCCAGCGGCGCGGCGCGGTACAGCGCCGCCAGTTCGTCCCAGTTCAGCTCATCGATATTGTCCGACCATTGCAGTGACACGGCAGTTCCTCCTCGGGTATCAGGCCGGCCGCCAGCATAAAGCCTGCCGGTTTACTGTCCTGTATCAAGTTGCGCCCCGCGCATCGGCCTCACAGTGAGCACCAGGGGAGGGCGCCGTGCCCGTGGCCCCGCAAGGAGAGATGGATGAACACCAATGTCGGCGGCATCGATCGCGTGCTGCGCATCACTCTTGGGCTGGCGCTGATCGCCGCCACGCTCTATGGCGCCATCGGTCCCTGGGGCTGGATCGGCTTGCTACCGCTGGCCACCGGCCTGGTTCGGATCTGTCCGGCCTATCTGCCGTTCGGCCTGTCGACCTGCGCCCTGAAAAGCGGCAGCGGCAGTAACAACAAGCGCTGAGGAGCTTGATCATGTCCACCGCAGCAAATGGCTACCGCCATCTGACCCAGCATGTCTCCACGCAGCTAGCCGGGCTGAGGCAGAGCACGCCGGGCGTGATGCTGGCCTTCGGCGAGCTGGGTCGTGCGGCCATGGCCGAGGGCACACTGGACAAAAAGACCAAGGAACTGATCGCGCTGGCCTTGAGCGTGGCGGTGCGCTGCGATCCCTGCATTGGCTATCACACCCAGGCCCTGGTCAAGCTGGGCGCGACGCGCCAGGAGCTCGACGAGACCCTGGGCGTGGCCACCTATATGGGCGGTGGCCCCTCGCTGATGTATGCGGCCAGCGCGATCACTGCCTTCGAGGAATTCAGCGCCAAGGGATAGGCCTGCTCAGGCCGCCAGCGCCTGTGCCTCCAGCTCGGTCTTCAGCCCGGCCGGCAGCTTCAGCTGCTTGGCCAGTTCGTCCAGATAGGCGCGCTCCATGAACGTGGTCTCGTCGGCCACCAGCAGGCTGGCCAGATACATCTCGGCGGCCAGCTCGGGCGTGGCGGCGGCCTGGGCCACCTCGGCCGGGTCCAGCGGGCGGCGCAGCTCGGCCTCGAACCACAGGCGCAGCGTGGGGTCGGCTTCCAGCCGGTTCAGCTCGGCCTCGACCAGGCCGCGCTCGCGCTCGTCCAGATGGCCGTCGGACTTGGCTGCGGCGATCATGGCCTTCAGCATCGCGCGGCTGTGCTGCTCCTGCTCGGGCGCGGGCAGGCGGTCGACGGTACGCGCCGCCGGGGCCGGTGTTGCCGGCTGGCCCGCTGGCTGGCTCTGCTGCGCCTGCCAATTGCTGTAGGCCTTGTAGGCCATCAGGCCCAGCGCTGCGATGCTGCCGTACTTCAAAGCCTTGCCGCCATAGCTGCGGCCGCGCTTGCTGCCCAGCAGCAGGCCCAGGGCCCCACCGGCCGCCGCGCCGGCGCCGAACTGGCCCAGACCCTTGCCGCCAAGGCTGCCGCCCAGATTGCCCAACCCGCCGCCGGCCTTGCCGTCCAGCATCGCCAGACCGGATTTCAGCAGTTGTTCCAATGTCGACTGTGCGCTCATCGCTCGTCCTTGGTGAGGTGAAAGAAGAAGAAAGAAGTGGCTGGGCTCAGACCAGCAGCGCCACGATGAAGATGCCCACCATCATGAAGGCCAGCACGACCTTGGCCAGCAGCCCGGCCATCAGGCCCAGCCAGGTGGACAGGCCGACCGAGACGGCGCGCTGCTGGTCGCGGCGCGCCAGGTACTCGCCGACGGCGGCGCCAACCAGGGGCATGAAGAGCACGCCGATCAGGCCCATGAACAGGCCCGCGACGGTGCCCAGCGCCGCGCCGACCAGGGCCTGGCGGCTGGCACCGGCGCGCCGCGCGCCCATCAGACCGGCCACATACTCCAGCACCCAGGCCAGCACGGCCAGCAGGCTGATCAGCGTCAGGCTGGGCCAGCCGACGTGGGCGAAGTTGTCGATCCAGGCACCCAGCACGATGCCGGCCAGCACCAGGGCCGTGCCGGGCAGGGCCGGCAAGATGGTGCCGGCCAGACCGACGACGATCAACACGACACTCAAGATCCACAACAGGGTGGGACTCACGCTGGCCTGCTCCGCAGTGTTTGAATTCCGGCAGTTGGGGGCTTGGCGGCGGATTTCAAGCCGGGGCCAGGTCTTGTCAGCCGCCGCCCAGCGCCCGGTACAGCGCGATGCGGTTGAGCTGCTCGCTCAGTCGCACCGAGACCAGGCCCTGGCGGGCCGTATAGAGCGAGCGCTGCGCGTCGAGCACCTCCAGATAGCTGCTGGCGCCGCGCTGGTAGAGCGTGTCCGACAGCGCGAAGCGGCGCTCGTTGGCGGCGGTCAGCGCCTGCTGGGCGTCGAGCTGCTCGGCCAGGCTGCCGCGCTCGGCCAGTGCATCGGCCACCTCGCGGAAGGCGGTCTGCACGGTCTTCTCATAGCCGGCCACCGCGAGCTCGCGGTCGGCCTCGCTGAGCTGCAGCGCCGCGCGGCGCCGGCCGGCGTCGAAGAGGGGCAGATTGATCTGCGGCACAAAGCTCCAGGCCCCGCTGCCGCCGCTGAACAAGCCGCCCAGGCTCTCGCTCTGCGTGCCGGCCGAGGCCGTCAGCGAGATGCTGGGGAAGAAGGCGGCGCGGGCCGCGCCGATATCGGCCTCGGCCGCACGCAGCCGATATTCGGCGGCGCGCACATCGGGGCGGCGCTGCAAGACCTCCGAGGGCAGGCCCGCCGGCAGGGCCAGCAGCAGGCTGGTCGACCCCTGCAGGCTGCCCTCGGCCGGCAGCAGCTCGGGCGCCAGCGGGCCACCGACCAGCAGCTCCAGCGCGTTGCGGTCCTGGGCCAGCTGGCTGGTGTAGCGCGCCACCTCGACACGGGCGCTCTCCACCGTGGCGCGGGCCTGGGCCAGGCCCAGCTCGGAGACGGCGCCCAGCGCCAGCGCGCGCTCGGTCAGGCGCAGCGAGGCCTGCTGGCTTTGCAAGGTCTCGCGGGCCACCTTCAGGCGCTCGGCATCGGCCGCCAGGTTCAGCCAGGCGTTGGCCACCTCGGCGACCAGGCTGATCTGGCTGCTGCGGCGGTTCTCCTCGACCGCGAAGAAGCTCTGCAGCGCGGCCTCGCTCAGATTGCGCACACGGCCGAAGAAGTCCAGCTCATAGCTGGCCAGGCCCAGGCGCACGCTGTACTGGCCGCTGGCCGGCTCGCCCTGGCGGGTGTTGGCGGCCGTCGCGTTGACGGTCGGCCACTGGCCGGCGCGCTCGATGCGGTAGAGCGCGCGAGCCCGTTCGATATTGAGCACCGCGATGCGCAGATCGCGGTTGTTGGCGAGGCTTTGGTCTATGGTCTGGCGCAGCCGCGGCTCGGTGATGAACTCGCGCCAGTCGATCGCGGCAGCCGACTCGCCGGCGCCGAGGCTGGGCAAGTCGGGCCAATTGGGCAGCGCCGGCACGGGCCGCTGCGGCTCGGGCGCCAGGCTGGCGCAGCCGGCCAGCAGCAGGGCTGCCGCCATCAGGCTCAGATGCGCCCTCATGCCTGCACTCCTTGGCGAGCGCGGCGCGCGAAGAAGCCGCGTATCAGCACGTAGAAGATGGGCACGAAGAAGATACCCAGCACGGTGGCGCTGGCCATGCCGCCCAGCACGCCAAAGCCGATCGAGCGCTGGCTGCCCGAGCCCGCGCCGCTGGCCAGGGCCAGCGGCAGCACGCCGAACATAAAGGCCAGCGAGGTCATCAGAATGGGGCGCAGGCGCTGGCGCGCCGCCTTCAGCGTCGCCTCGATCAGGCCCATGCCCTGCTCCTGCAGCGTCTTCGCGAACTCGACGATCAGGATCGCGTTCTTGGCCGACAAGCCCACGGTGGTCAGCAGCCCGACCTGGAAATAGACATCGTTGCTCTGCCCGCCCAGGGTGCTGGCGATCAGCGCGCCCAGAATGCCCAGCGGCACGACCAGCATGACCGAGAAGGGCACCGACCAGCTCTCGTACAGCGCCGCCAGGCACAGGAACACGAACAGGATGGAGATCGCATAGAGGGCCGGGGCCTGCGAGCCCGACAACCGCTCCTGGTAGGAACGACCGGCCCATTCAAAGCCTATGCCCTCGGGCATCTCGTGTATGATGTCCTCGATGATGGCCATCGCGGTGCCCGAGCTGACGCCCGGTGCCGCGTCGCCGATCAGCTCGTAGGCCGACATGCCGTTGAAGCGCTTGAGCTCGCGCGGCCCCGACTTCCAGCTCGCGCTGGCGAAGGCCGAGAACGGCACCATCTCGCCGGCGTTGTTGCGCACATACCAGTGCTTGATGCTCTCGGGCTCCATGCGGTAAGCCGCATCGCCCTGGATGTAGACGCGCTTGACCCGGCCGCGGTCGATGAAGTCGTTGACATAGCTGCCGCCCATCGCGCTGGACAGCGTGTCATTGATTGCGGCAGTGGGCACACCCAGCGCGCCGGCCCGGCGGTCATCGATCTGGATATGGAACTGCGGGGTCTCGCCCAGATTGTTGTTGCGTACCCGCGAGAGCTCGGGGCGGGCATTGGCCAGCTCCAGGAACTTGTCGCGCGCGGCGGCCAGCGCGGCCGGGCCGAGGCCGCCCAGGTCCTGCAGCTGGATCTCGAAGCCGGCATTGGCGCCCAGGCCGCGCACGGCCGGTGGCAGCAGCAAAAAGACCTGGGCATCGCGCACCTGGCGTTGCAGATCATTGCTCATGCGGCGGGCCAGCTCGGCCGCGCTCTGACCCGGGCCGCCGCGCTCGTCCCAGGGGTGCAGCCGGATGAAGCCCTGGCCGGTGCCCTGGTCGCCGCCCTGGCCGGTCACGAGGTTGTAGAACATCACATCTTTTTGCTGGGCCAGGTAGGCCTCGATGATGTCCATCGAGCCGCGCAGGCGCTCGGCCGTCGTGCCCGGCGGCGTGCGGACCTGGATCTGCAAGGTGCCTTGATCCTCTTCGGGCAGGAAGGAGGTGGGCAGGCGCTGATAGAGCAGGGCGGCCGCACCCAGCAGCAGCGCATAGACCAGCAGGCTGCGCCGCCCCCGCTTGAGCAGGCCGCCGACGCCTTGCTCGTAGCGAGCGGCATTGCGATCAAAGAAGCGGTTGAAACCGTCAAAGAAGCGACCCAGCACCGGCCCAAGCAGGCCGCCCGGATGGTGGTGTTCGCCCTTGGCCACCGGCTTGAGCAGGGTGGCGCACAGCGCCGGTGTCAGGGTCATTGCGACCAGCACCGACAGCAACATCGCCGAGACGATGGTGATCGAGAACTGGCGGTAGATCACGCCGGTTGAGCCGCCGAAGAAAGCCATCGGGATGAACACCGCCGACAGCACCAGTGCAATGCCGACCAGCGCCCCGGTGATCTCGCCCATCGACTGTCGCGTCGCCTCCAGCGGGCTCAGGCCTTGCTCGCTCATCAGCCGCTCGACGTTCTCGACCACGACGATGGCGTCATCGACCAGCAGACCGATCGCCAGCACCAGGCCGAACATCGTCAAGGTGTTGATCGAGTAGCCGAAGGCGGCCAGGATGCCGAAGGTGCCCAGCAGCACCACTGGTACCGCGATCGCCGGGATCAGCGTCGCGCGCAGGTTCTGCATGAACAGATACATGATGGCCACGACCAGCACCATGGCCTCGATCAGGGTCTGGACCACGCCCTTGATCGACACTTCGACAAAAGGCGTGGTGTCAAAGCTCACCACCGCCTTGACGCCGGCCGGGAAGAAGGGCTGCAGCTCCGCCAGCTTGGCGCGGATCGTGTCGGCCGTCTGCAACGCATTGGCGCCGGTGGCCAGGAAGATCACCATGCCTGCCGCAGTCTTGCCGGCCAGGCGGGCGCGCGTCGTGTAGCTCTCGCTGCCCAGCTCGACCCGGGCCACATCGCCGATGCGCACCACGGCGCCGTCGCTGCCGGCCTTCAGCACCACGTTCTGGAACTGCTCCACCGTCTGCAGCTTGCTGCGCGCGGTGATGGTGGCGTTGAGCTGCTGGCCAGGAGGGGCTGGCAGCGCACCGATCTGGCCGGCCGAGACCTCGGTGTTCTGCGCGATCAGCGCGGCCCGCACGTCCGAAGGCATCAGCGCGTACTGGTTGAGCCGCGCCGGATCCAGCCAGATGCGCATCGCGTAGCCGGTGCCCTGGATGCTGACGTCGCCGACGCCGTCGATGCGGCTGATCACATCCTGCAGGCCGCTGCTGATGTAGTCGCCCAGATCGGTAGCGCTGAGCCGTCCGTCCTCGGAGACCAGGGACACGACCATCAGCAGATCGGTGCCGGCCTTGGTGACCGAGACGCCGCGGTCTTGCACCGACTGCGGCAGTTGCGACAGCGCCTGCTGCAGCTTGTTCTGCACCTGCATCTGGGCCACATCAGGGTCGGTGCCGGCCTCGAAGCTCAGTCGCACGCTGGCCGAGCCCGAGCTGCTGCTGCTGGACTCCATCGCGACCAGCCGGTCCAGCCCTTTGAGGCGCTGCTCGATGATCTGCGTCACCGAGTCCTCGATGGTCTGGGCCGAGGCGCCGGTATAGCTGGCATTGATCGAGATGCGCGTCGGCGCGATATCGGGGTATTGCTCCAGCGGCAGCAGATGGATGGACAGGGCGCCCGCCAGCATGATGACGATGGCGATGACCCAGGCGAAGATCGGGCGGTCGATGAAGAAGCGTGCCATGGTGCTGCCGCGCTCAGCTGCGTGATGCCGAGGCGGGGGCGGAGGCGGCCGCCGGGGCGCTTGCGCCGGGTTCGGCCGGATCGACCGTCAGCGGCCGTACTGCGGCACCGACCTTGGCTCGTTGCGGGCCGTCGATGATGATGCGCTCGCCGGCCTTCAGCCCGGTGGTGACCTGCCAGCGGTTGCCCACCGCGCGGTCCACCGTGACGGCGCGGCGCTCGACCTTGTTGTCGGCGCCCACCACCAGGGCCGAGGCCTCGCCATTTGGCGCGCGGGCAATGCCTTGCTGCGGTACCAGGATCGCCTGCTCCTTGACGCCGGTCTGTACCAGCGCGCGCACATACATGCCGGGCATCAGCAGGCCCTCGGGATTGGGCACCAGCGCGCGCAGTGTCACGGCGCCGGTGCTGCGGTTGACTGTGACGCCGCTGAACTGCAGGCGGCCGGCGTGCGGATAGGCGCTGCCGTCTTCCAGCAGCAGCCGGATCGGCGCCTCACCCGCCTTGCCTGCGGCCTGCTGGCTGCCGTCGGCCAGCTCGCGCTTGAGGCGCAGCAGCTCGCTGCTGGACTGGACGATGTCGACGTAGAGCGGGTCGAGCTGCTGCACCGTGGTCAGTGCCTCGGCCTGGTTGGCGGTCAGCAAGGAGCCGGGCGTCACGCTGGAGAGCTCGACGCGGCCGGCGATCGGCGCGGTGATGCGGGTGCGCTCCAGATTGATGCGGGCGCTCTGCAGCGCGGCGCGGGCCACGGCCAGCTCGGCCTCGGCCTGCTGCAACGCGGCCTGGCTGTCATCGCTGAGCTGCTGGCTCAGGGCCCCGAGCTTGGCCAGCTCGCCATTGCGCTGGGCGGTCACGCGGGCCGAGTTCAGGCTGGCTTCGGCCTTGGCCAGCGTGGCCTGGGCGCTGGCGACGGCGGCCTGGTAGCTGGCCGGGTCGATCTGGTAGAGCGGCTGGCCGGCCTTGACCGCCGCGCCCTCCTCAAACAGGCGGCGCAGCAGGATGCCGCCAACCTGGGGCCGGATCTCGGCAGTCTGGCGCGCGCTGGTGCGGCCCGGCAGCTCGGTGCTGAAGACATGGCGCTGGACCTGGACCTGGTGCACGCCCACCTGGGGCGGCGGCGCTGCTGCGGCGGGCTTGTCGTTCTTGCCACAGCCGACAAGCAGCAGCAGGGCGGCAAGCGCGGTCGCGCTGCCAGCACGGACCAGGATGGCGGAAGGCTTCATGGATTCTCTGCAATAGGCGGTGCAACTATGCTGCACCACAAATGTGGAGAGAGCTTGAAGACCGGGGCGATGCACGGGCATGGCTTGCCGGCGCCGCAGCGATAGGCGCTAATCTTCACGGACCGAGGCCCATGTCCCTGAGCCCATGCCCTTAAGCATTACCGCCAAGCTGTTTGCCGCCGTGCTGACGACGGCCGTCGCTGTCGCGATCGCGATGGGCGTGGCCGCGCACATCAATCTGAACCGCGGCTTCCTGGGCTATCTGAACGAGCAGGCGGTGCTGCGCCTGGATCAGGCCGTGCCCAGTGTCGCGGCCGGCTACCGGACCCATGGCAGCTGGGAGTTCCTGATCAAGCAGCCCGATCTCTGGCATCGCTTGCTGCGGCCCCTGCCGGGCGATGACGGCACGCGGCCGGCCCAGGGCAAGCCGCCGCCGACCGTCTCCGACCTAACCGGCGCGACGCGCCGCTTCACGCTGTACGACGCCCAGCGCCGGCGCCTGGCCGGCTTTCCCGGGCCGGCTATCAATGCGGTGGAGCGCGCCATCGTGGTCGATGGCGCCACCGTGGGCTGGCTGGCGATGGCGCCGTTCGAGAATGCCAGCTCGGCGGCCGAGCGGCGCTTCGAGGACGCACAGACCCGCGCCAGCTGGGCCGTGGGCTTGGGCGCTACGCTGATGGCCGCCGCCATCGCGGCCTGGGCCTCGCGCCGGCTGCTGACGCCTGTCAAGCGCGTGGCCGCCGCCACCCACCGGCTGGCGGCTGGCGACTACGAGACCCGGGTCGATGTGCGCTCGCGCGACGAGGTCGGCCAGCTGGCGGCCGACTTCAACCGCCTGGCCCACACGCTGCAACGCAATGAACAGATGCGACGCGAGTTCATGGCCGATGTCTCGCACGAGCTGCGCACGCCGCTGGGCGTGCTGCACGGCGAGCTGGAGGCGCGGGACGATGGCGTGCGCCCGCGGGACCAGGCCTCGCTGCGCTCACTGCAGGCCGAGGTCGCGACGCTGAACAAGCTGGTCAACGATCTCTACGAGCTGTCACTGGCCGATGTCGGCGCGCTGGCCTATCGCAAGGCCGATGTCGACCTGAGCGAGCCGCTGCAGCAGACGGCCGGCGCCTTCGGAGAACGCCTTGCCGCCAGCGGCCTGACCCTGGAGCTGAGCCTGCCGGCCCAGCCGCTGACGGTGTTTGCCGACGAGCGGCGGCTGCAACAGCTGTTCAACAATCTGCTCGAAAACAGCTGCCGCTACACAGAGGCTGGCGGCGTGCTGCGCATCGCTGCGCGCGTCGAAGAGGGTCAGGTCTTGATCGATGTGATGGACTCGGCGCCGGGCGTCGGCAACGAGCATTTGGCGCGCATCTTCGACCGCTTCTTCCGCGTCGATTTGTCGCGCAACCGCAGCAGCGGCGGCGCCGGTCTGGGCCTGACGATTTGCCGGCGCATCGTCGAGGCCCATGACGGCCGCATCGATGCGAAGCCGTCGCCACTGGGCGGGCTGTGGATGACGATCCGCCTGCCGCAGGTCACGGCCGGATGACGATGATGGACAACAAGCCCTTGCTGCCTGCCGACGCCGCCCGCATCCTGGTGGTCGAGGACGAGCCCAAGATGGCGGCCCTGCTCAGCGACTATCTGCGCGCCGCCGGCCATCTGCCCGAGTGCCTGGCCGACGGCCGCGAGGCGGTGCCGGCCTACCAGGCGCGGCGCCACGATCTGATCCTGCTCGACCTGATGCTGCCGGGCCGCGACGGGCTGGACATCTGCCGCGAACTGCGCACGTTCAGCGATGTGCCCATCGTGATGCTGACCGCGCGGGTCGAGGAGGCCGATCGTCTGCTGGGCCTGGAGCTGGGCGCCGACGACTACATCAGCAAGACCCCGTTCAGCCCGCGCGAGATCGTCGCCCGCGTCAAGGCCATCCTGCGCCGCAGCCGCGTCCGCAGCCATCCCGGCGACGCCGGGCCGGCGGCCGCGCTGCAGATCGACGACGAGGGCTACCGCGCCTGGTTCAAGGGCCGCTCGCTCGACCTGACACCGATCGAGTTCCGCCTCTTGAAGACCCTGTCCAGCGCGCCGGGCCGGGTGTTCACGCGCGATGCGCTGCTGGACCGGTTGCATGACGAGCAGCGCGCGGTCACCGACCGCGCGGTCGACAGCCACATCAAGAACCTGCGCCGCAAGCTGGAGCAGGCCGAGGCCGAGCCCGACTGCATCCGGGCGATCTACGGCGTCGGCTACCGCTACGACGGTTGAGCGACGTCGGTTGACGGCCGTCGAGCTCAGGCGATAGGCCGGAAGGCGTAGCCCTTGCTGCTGGCGGCCATGCGGCCCAGTGCGGGGAAGGGGAAGTGGAAGCCGCCCAGCAGCGCCTGGTTGTCGACAATGCGCTGGAACATCTCGCGGCGCACCTTGCGGGCGGCCTCGGCGTCCATATCGAAGGTGACGGCCCAGTCCGGGTTGCGGGCGAACAAGGCCGGCACATTGGTCAGGTCGGCCACATAGAAGAAGCTCTGGCCGGCGGACTGCAGCTGGAACAGCGTGTGGCCGGGCGTGTGGCCGTAGGCGGCGATCGAGCGTATGCCCGGGGCGACCTCGGTGCCGGCCTCGAAGCGCTGCAGCATCTCGGCAGGCATCTGGGCGAAGGTGCGGCGCACATTGTTGAACGCCCCCTTCATGCCCTCGGGGGCGGCGGCCATCTTGGCATCGTCCATCCAGAAGGCATGCTCGGCGGCCGGCACCATCACCTTGGCCTTGGGGAAGACGTAGTCACCGGCCTTGTTGCGCAGGCCGTTGATATGGTCGCCGTGGTAATGCGAGATCAGCACCGTGTCGATATCGCCGGGCTGGAAGCCGGCGGCGCGCAGCTGCTCCAGCAGCTTGCCGGTGGTCGGCCCGCCGAATTCGCCCAGGCCGGTGTCCATCAGGATGCGGCGGCCGCCGGCCACGATCAGGAAGGGCGTGTAGGGCACGTCGATGTAGTCGGTGCCCAGGCCTTGCGAGGCCAGCAGGGCGCGCACCTCGGCCAGCGGCGCGTTCTTGACGAACTCCTCGCCCAGCGGGCGGCGGGTCACGCCGTCCAGCAGCGCGATCACCTCGACATCGCCGACCTTGGTCTTCAGAAAGCCGGGATTGGCGATGCTGGGCATGCCGAGGTTCGGCGCGTTCTGGGCCCAGACGGGGATGAACGAGCCGGCGCTGTAGACCGCCGTGGTGGCCAGGCCTGCCCCGAGAAAAGATCGCCGATTCAGCATGAAAACTCTCCAGTCTGGTTGGTGAACGAAACGGTCGCCATGATCGCGGCGGGCCTGGATGCGCGCCCGCTGCCGCGCCTTAAGCAGTGCAAAGCCTGGGGTTATTGGTGGCGGCGGGCTGATCAGGCCAGCTGGCGCGGCCGCACCTGCGGCATCAACCGCTCGATGGCCTCCAGCGGGACGCGCCGCCCATCGGGCAGCAGCTCGGACAGCGCATTCAGGAGCTCGGGGCTGAGTCGCCCGACCACCTGGGGCAGCTCGGCGAAGCGCAGGCCCTGGCGCACGATGAAGGCGATATAGCTGTGGCGCAGGCAGTCGGCCGTGACGGTCTGCGGTCGCGCCAGCTGTGCGTCGTGGGCGGCGGCGATGGCTGCGGCCTCGATGGCGGCGGCACCCAGCGGCCAGCCCTCGGGTGTCATGAACAAGGCCTCGTGGCCGGCCGCGCTCGGCGCGTCGGCGGCCGCGCGGCGCTCTTGCGCGAACTGCCGCAACTGGGTCGGCAGCGGCAGGCTGCGGCCCTGCTCGCCGGGCACATGCAGCAGGTCGGCATCGAGCTCGATATGGACCAGCTGCAGCGCGGCCGTCTCGGCGCTGCTGAGGCCGGTCAGCAGCGCGCTGAGCAGGGCGCGCTGCTCGGTCGAGGCGTTCTCCAGCAGGCCCGCGACCTCGTGCGGCGCGAGTTCGCGAGGCAGCGTGAAGGCATGGCCGCGCTCCAGCGCCGGCGGCTGCGGGTTGTTCTCGAGTGGCTGCGGCGGCCGGGCTGGGGTCAGGCCCATCCAAGGCTGGTTCAGCACCACGGTGGACGAGGCGGGCGCCGCCAGGGCGGCACGATTGAAGAATTCGACGAACCAGACCGCCAGAAAGCCCAGCAGCAGGGCGATGGCCAGCATGATTGCGGCGTCGCGCCCGTAGTGCGGGTGCCATGGGGATTCGGACAGCGCAGCCGCCTCCAGCACCCGCAGCTGGGGCTGACGGCTTGTTTGCGTCGCCTCCAGGGCCAGCAATTGCTGCTGAGACTCCTGCTGCATCTGCAGCAGTCCGTCCAGCTCGGCCGCCATGGCCTGTACCGTGGCGAGCTGGGTATTGACGGCCTGCGCCTGCTTTTGGTCACCGGCCAGCTGCCGCCGCAGCCGCTCGGCGGCGGCGCTGCTGCTGGCCAGTTCCTCGCGCGCCTCGGCCAGCGCCGTTTGCTGAGCCCGTGCGAGCTCGGCCTCCAACTGCTGCTGCAGATCGGCGATGCGGGTCTTCAGCGCCCGCGCACCCGGGTCCATGGCCAGGTATTGCGGGGTGAACTGGCGCTCCAGCGCACGCAGCTCTTCCTGTTGCAGCGCCAAGCGCTGCTCGATGGCCGCGACGCCGGGTCGGTTGCCGGCTTGTGGCACAGGCCTGCCCTCCGCCAGCGCCTGCTCGATCGCCCGCACCCGGCCGGCGGCGCTGGCCTCGCGCTCCGTGGCACTGCTGAGCGACTGGTTCAAGCCCTTGAGCCGCGATAGTGCGGGAATCTCGTCACGCTCGTTGCTCGGAAGCTGGCTGCGCTGGCGGTAGTCCTCAAGCAAGCGGCGCTTGTCCTCGACGCGTTCGCCGATCACTCGCAGCGCCTCGCGGGCGCCGCTCAGCTGGGCGGCCGACACCACCTGGCCGAGTTGGCCCTGCTCCTCGCGATAGACCTCGACCAGGGTGTTGACCAGGCGGGCCGCCAGCACCGCATCAGCCGCCAGGGCCTCGATCTGCAGCAATTGCGAGCCCGGCTTCTCGCTGATCGTCAGCATGTCTCGCATTGCCGACACGGCCGCGTCGGGCGTCGCTTGCGTGAAGAAGCCCTGGGGCAGCAGACGGGACAGGGTCTTTTCAAGCAGCGGGCGGCTGCCCAGCAACTCCGCCTCGCGCAGCATGGCCTGTCGGACCTCGGGGGCCTCGGGCATGGCAGTGGCGCTGGCCGGTGTGATCTCCAGCAGGGCTTGCGCGCGGTAGATGGGTGTGCGCAGCAGGTTGGCGCCCTGACCGATCAACAGGGCCAGCAGGAACACACCCAAAAAGACCTGGATGCGGCGGCGCATCGCCGGGCTGCGGCCCTGCGGCTCGGCGCCCGGTCCGATGGCCTGGGCCGGGCCGAACTGAGGCGGGTAGAGCTCTGGCGGTGGAGATGTGCGATCAAACATGGGCCGGGCTCCGGCTGGTCGATAGGGTGACTATAGACACTGCACCGCAGCAAAGCGCCGCACGCAGCGGCTACTATTCGTTCAATGGCCTGAAACTGGTTTCAGCTGCTGTTCTCAACATCTCTTACTCACCTGCTATCGCCCATGCCGTCCCGTCCCGCCAAGCCGGCCGCCGCCCAGCCGCCCAGCAGCCGCGCCACGATTGCCGATGTGGCGGCCGTCGCCGGCGTTTCCAAGGCCACGGTCTCGCGCTTTCTGAACCAGGCCGACCTGCTGACCCGCGATATCGCCGCCAAGGTCGAGGCCGCGATCGCCGAGCTCGGCTACAGCCCCAGCCCGATGGCGCAGGCGCTCAAGCGCGGGCGTTCGCGCCTGATCGGCCTGGTGGTCGCCGATGTCACCAACCCCTTTTCGGTGGCGGTGCTGCGCGGCGCCGAGCGGGCCTGCCAGCAGGCCGGCTACATGGTGATGCTGTTCAATTTGGGCAATGACGGTTCGCGCGAGCGCGAGGCCATCGAGGCGCTGTCCTCCTACCAGGTCGAGGGCTTCATCCTGAACACGCTGGGCAGCGACCCGCAGGCCCTGGCCGCCGCAGCGCGGCTGCACAAGCCAGTGGTGCTGGTGGACCGGCGTCATGCCGGCATGCAGTCGGACTTTGTCTCGCTGGACAACGCCGGCGCGGTCCAGCTGGCGGCCCAGCATCTGCTGGAGCAGGGCTGGCGCGAGCTGCTCTTTGTCTCCGAGCCCAGTGCCGGCGTCAGCTCGCGGCTGGAGCGGCTGCAGGCGTTCAACAACTTCATCGCGGCCCATGCCGGCCTGGGCAGCGAGGGGCTGGGTGGCAGCGCCTTCGAGAGCCGGGAGGCGCAGGGCGAGGACCTCGACCAGGCCTTGCGTGCGCTGCGCAAGCGTGCCGGCAAGAAGCCTGTGGCCCTGCTGTCCAGCAATGCGGTCGTGACCTTGCGGGTGTCGGCGGCGCTGGCCCGGCTGGGCTGGCGCTTTGGCAGCGATATCGGCTTCATCGGCTTCGATGACACCGCCTGGGCGCCCCATGTGGGCCCGGGCCTGAGCGCGATCGCCCAGCCCACCGACGACCTCGGCCATATCGCCGCGCGCTGCCTGCTGGAGCGGCTCGAAGGCCAGGCACTGCCACCCCGGCAGATCCTGCTGCCGGGTCAGCTCGTGGTGCGCGGCTCCTCCCAACGAGCTTGAGCGAAGCGTCTGGAATTTACGGGTAAACCCGCGTATTCAGTCTGAAACCGGTTTCATAAACTGCGTTCACGGTGGTGCCGAGCGGGCATGCCACCCCGACAAGAACGACAAGCGAGACAAGCAAGCGTGAACTACGAGTTTCAGTTCGGTGCGGTGTTCGCCGCCTGGCCACTGCTCTTGCAGGGCACCTGGACGACCATCGAGTTGTCCTTTCTGGCGATGGTGCTGGGTCTGCTTGTTGCGATCGCCTGTGCCTGGGGCAAGACGGCCGGCCCGGCGCCGCTGCGCTTCGCAATCAATAGCTATATCGAGCTGATCCGCAACACCCCCTTCCTGGTCCAGCTGTTTTTCTTCTTCTTCGCACTGCCGGCCCTGGGCCTGCGCTGGAGCGCCCACACGGCGGCGCTGACGGCCATGGTCGTCAACCTCGGCGCCTATGCGACCGAGATCATCCGCGCCGGCATCGAGGCGATCCCCAAGGGCCAGATCGAGGCCGGCCTGGCGCTGAACCTGAAGCGCCACGAGATCTTCCGCTTCGTGATCCTGAAGCCGGCGCTGAAGGCCATCTACCCGGCGCTGACCAGCCAGTTCATCCTCTTGATGCTCAGCTCTAGCGTGGTCTCGGTGATCTCGGCCGACGATCTGACCTCGGTGGCCGCCAATCTGCAGTCGCAGACCTTCCGCAGCTTCGAGATCTATATCGTCGTCGCGCTGATCTATCTGGCGCTGGCGATGAGTTTCTCGGTGCTGTTCCGGCTGATCTATCGCCGCACGCTCAATTACCCGGACCGCCGCTGATCATGCGTACCTTCGGATTTGCCGAGTTCCTCTTCATTCTTGAAGCCGCGAAGTGGACCATTGCGCTGTCGCTGATCGCCTTTGCCGGCGGCGCGGTCGGAGGCCTGCTGGTGGCGCTGGGCCGCACGGCCGAGAGCCGCTGGGCGCAGCGCGCCGCCGGGCTGTTCATCCAGATCTTCCAGGGCACGCCGCTGCTGCTGCAACTGTTCCTGATCTTCTTCGGCGCGCCGGTGATAGGCCTGGACATCAATCCCTGGGTCGCGGCCGGTGCCGCGCTGATCCTGAACAGCAGCGCCTTTCTCGGCGAGATCTGGCGTGGCTGCATCCAGGCCATCCCGCGCGGGCAATGGGAGGCGGCCGAGGCCTTGAGCCTCAGCTATGTTTCACGCATGCGTGACGTGGTGCTGCCGCAGGCCTTCAAGATCGCGGTGCCGCCGACCGTCGGCTATATGGTGCAGATCATCAAGGGCACCTCGCTGGCCGCCATCATCGGCTTCACCGAGCTCACACGCGCCGGCCAGATCATCAATAACGCGACCTTCCAGCCGCTGCTGGTGTTCAGCGTCGTGGCCGCCATCTACTTCGCGCTGTGCTGGCCGCTGTCGCTGCTGGCGGCGCGCATGGAACGCCGCCAGGCCCGAGCGCTGGCGCGCTGATTGACTCTTTCGACCCACCCCTGGAGACAAGACCGATGAACAAAGCTATCCAAACCCGCCGCCTCCTGCTGGCCGCTGTTGCGGTGTTGAGCCTGGGCGCCTCGCTGTCGGCCTCGGCCCAGAGCGTTGCCGATCTGAAGAAGAAGGGCGAGCTGACCGTGGGCATGCTGGTGGACTTCCCGCCCTACGGCACGCTCAACAGCGCCAATCAGCCCGATGGCTATGACGCCGATGTCGCCAAGCTGCTGGCCAAGGAACTGGGCGTCAAGGTCAATATCGTGCCGGTGACAGGCCCGAACCGCATTCCCTTCCTGCTGACCAACAAGGTCGATCTGCTGGTGGCCTCGCTGGCGGTGACGCCGGAGCGGGCCAAGCAGGTGCAGTTCTCCAAGCCCTATGCGGCCGCCACCATCGTGGTCTACGGCAGTACCAAGGCCGCGATCAAGTCGGCCGCCGATCTGAAGAACTTCCGCATCGGCGTGGCCCGCGCCAGCACGCAGGACATCTCGCTGACCGCCGCCGCGCCGGCCGGCACCGAGATCCGCCGCTTCGACGACGACGCCTCGGCGATGCAGGCCCTGATGTCGGGCCAGGTCGACGCGATCGGCTGCTCCACCACGGTGGCCGCCCAGATTGCCCAGCGCGCCGGTGCCGCGTTCGAGAACAAGTTCGTGCTGCGCCAGCAGCAGATGGCCGTCGCGATGCGGCCGGGTCAGGAAGAGCTGTTGAAGACGGTCAACGCCTTCATCGACAAGCACCGCGCCGGCGAGCTGAACACGCTCTACAAGAAGTGGCTGGGCACGGATTTCCCGGCGATGACGGCCAACTGAGCAGCGAGCAGCACCTCATGAGCATCGAGCCCATCATCCGCATCGAAGGCGTCAACAAGTGGTACGGCCAGTTCCAGGTCTTGACCGACATCGATCTGAGCGTGGCGCCGGGTGAGCGCATCGTCGTCTGCGGGCCCTCGGGCTCGGGCAAGTCCACGCTGATACGCTGCATCAACCGGCTGGAGGCGGTGCAGCAGGGCCGCATCACGGTGGACGGGATCGAACTCACGGCGGGCGGCAAGCAGGTCGAAGCGGTGCGCCAGGAAGTGGGCATGGTGTTCCAGCAGTTCAATCTGTTCCCGCACATGACGGTGCTGCAGAACTGCACGCTGGCACCGATGCGCTCGCGCGGGCTCTCGCAGGCCGAGGCCGAGGAGATCGCGATGAAATATCTGAAGCGCGTGCGCATCCCCGAGCAGGCGCTGAAGTACCCCAGCCAGCTGTCCGGCGGCCAGCAGCAGCGCGTCGCGATCGCGCGGGCCTTGTGCATGACGCCCAAGATCATGCTGTTCGACGAGCCCACCTCGGCGCTCGATCCCGAGATGGTCAAGGAGGTGCTGGACACGATGATCAGCTTGGCCGAGGACGGCATGACCATGTTGTGCGTCACGCACGAGATGGGCTTTGCGCGCAGCGTCGCCGACCGTGTGATCTTCATGGCCGATGGCAAGATCATCGAGCAGGCCCCGCCCGCCGAGTTCTTCGCTGCGCCCAGGCATGAGAAGACCCGGCAGTTCCTTGGCCAGATCCTGAGCTCGGCGCACTGATGAGTGCAGCACCGACATTGATCTCGCTGTCGTCCTTCGGCGCCAGCGAGGTGCTCCAGCACGGCCAGCTGCATTACACGCGGCTGGCGCAGGCGGCCGGTGCCGATGGTGTCGAGGTGCGCGGCGAGTTGCTGGCGAGCGAGGCCGAGCTGCCGGCGCTGGCCGCGACCGGCATGGTCAAGGTGTTCTCCAGCCCGGCCGGGCTGTGGACCGATGAGGGTCGGCTCGATCTGGCGGCGCTGGAGCAGGGCCTGGCCACGGCACATCAACTCGGCGCCGCCCGGCTGAAGATGGCCATCGGCGGCTTCTCGGTTGCCGACGAACTGCCGGCCTTGAGTGAGCATCTGGCGCACAGCGAGATCGAACTGGTGATCGAAAATGACCAGACACCCTCGGCCGGCACGGTGAGCGCACTGCAGCGTTTCTTCGCCGCCGCCGATGCCGCCGGCCTGGACCTCGGCCTGGTCTTCGACATGGGCAACTGGCACTGGTTGGGCGAATGCCCGCAGCAGGCCGCCGCCGCGCTCGGCGCCCGCGTGCGCTATGTGCATTGCAAGGGGGTGCAGCGCGAGCGCTCGCGCTGGATCGCCGTGCCGATGGCCGACTCGGCCGCGCCCTGGCGCGCCGTGTTGCGGGCCTTGCCGCGCGCGCTGCCCTGGGCCATCGAATATCCGCTGCAGGGCGCAGACCTGCAGGCCACCACCCGCAGCGAGCTGGGCTTGCTGCAAGACGCAAGAGAGCAACAAGCATGAGCAGTCTGGATGTGATCACTTTCGGCGAGGCCATGATGATGCTGGTCGCCGACCGGCCGGGGCCGCTGGAACTGGCCGAGACCTTCTCCAAGCGCACCGCCGGTGCCGAAACCAATGTCGCGATCGGCCTGGCCCGGCTGGGTCTGCGGGTCGGCTGGGCCAGCCGCCTGGGCGCCGACTCGATGGCGCGTTATCTGCTGGGCGCGATGCAGGCAGAGGGCATCGATTGCTCCCATGTAGTTTGCGACCCGATCCAGCGCACCGGCTTCCTGATCAAGGGCCGGGTCAGCGACGGCAGCGACCCACCGATTGAATACCACCGCAAGGGCTCGGCCGCCAGCCTGATCGGCCCCGGCGATATCGACGCGGCCTGGCTCACCTCGGCCCGGCATCTGCATGCCACCGGCGTGTTCCCGGCGCTGAATGCCAACACCTATGCCGCCGCCGAACGCACGCTGGCCCTGATGCGCGCGGCCGGCCGCACGATCTCCTTCGATCCGAACTTGCGGCCCACGCTATGGTCCAGCCGTGATGCCATGGTCGCCGGCATCAATGCCTTGGCTGCCAAGGCCGACTGGGTGCTGCCCGGTATCGAGGAAGGCAAGATTCTGATGGGCTCGGATGACCCCGTGGCGATCGCGCGCTTCTACCGCGGCCTCGGCGCCAAGCTGGTGATCGTCAAGCTGGGCGCGGACGGCGCCTACTACGACAGCGACACCGTGGGCAGCGGCCATGTGGCCGGCTTCCCGGTCGCAACCGTGATCGACACGGTCGGCGCCGGCGACGGCTTTGCGGCCGGCGTCATCAGCGCCTTGCTGGCCGGTCGCAGCGTGCCCGAGGCGGTCAAGCGCGGCTGCTGGATCGGCGCGCGTGCGGTACAGGTGCTGGGTGATACCGAGGGCTTGCCGACCCAGGCCGAACTCGAAGCGGCGGGTCTGTGAGCCGAGTCCTCGTTTTCCGGGAGTTGCCGGTCGACCAACTGGCGCGCTTGCAGGCGGTCCATGAGGTCACCGTTGCCGACCCGCGCAAGCCCGAGCAGCGCGCCACCTATGACGCGGCGCTGGCCGAGGCGGAGGGCCTGATCGGCTCCAGCTTCAAGATCGACATCGCGCAGGCGCCCCGGCTCAAGGTGGTGTCCAGCATCTCGGTCGGTGTCGACAACTACGATCTGGCGGCCTTGAAGGCGCGCGGCATCCTGCTGTGCCACACGCCCGGCGTGCTGACCGAGACCACGGCTGACACGATCTTTGCGCTGATCATGGCCGCGAGCCGCCGTCTGGTGGAATTGGCCCAGCATGTGCGCGAAGGCCGCTGGGACAAGAATATCGGTGAGAACCTGTTCGGTTGGGACGTGCACGGCAAGACCTTGGGCATCCTGGGCTTCGGCCGTATCGGCCAGGCCCTGGCGCGCCGCGCGGCGCTGGGCTTTGGCATGCCGGTGCGCTACTACAGCCGCAGGCCCGTGGATCTGGGTCAGGTGCCAGGTCTTGAGGGCAAGGCCCAACATGGCAGCCTCGACGAGGTGCTGGCCAACTCCGACATCATCGCGCTGACCCTGCCGCTGTCCGAGGACACCCGCGGCCTGATCGGCGCGCGCGAGTTCGCGCTGATGAGGCAAGGCGCGATCTTCGTCAACGGCGCGCGCGGCGCCATCGTGCAGGAGGACGCGCTGCTGGCGGCGCTGGACAGCGGCCATCTGCGCGCCGCAGGCCTGGATGTGTTCGCCACCGAGCCGCTGCCGCTGGACTCGCCGCTGCGCAGCCACCCCAAGCTCACGCCGCTGCCCCATATCGGATCGGCCACGCACGAGACACGGCACCGCATGGCGGTGCTGGCCACGGACAATCTGCTGGCAGCGCTGGCCGGGCGCACGCCGCCGGCGGTCTACTCCCTGTGAGACCTCATGGTGCCAGGTCTTGCGCCCACGCCGGATTCAGCAGCGCATACACCTCATGGTCGCGCCACTGGCCGGCTATGAATAGATAGCGCCGGCTCAACCCCTCCTGAGCAAAGCCCAGGGCTTGCAGCACGGCGCGGCTGCGCTGGTTCTCGGGCCGCACGGCGGCCTGGATGCGGTGCAGGCGGACCTGGGCGCCGAACATCTCGGCGATCACGGCGCGCAGCGCTTCCTGCATCAGACCCTGGCCCTGGGCCTGCTCGTCGAGGCTGTAGCCGAGGATGGCATTCTGAAAAGCGCCTCGGGCGACCTGGGACAGATGGACCTGGCCAACGAGCCGGGCCGGGTCCTCGCGCAGGCTGAACCAGTAGCGATAGGCGCTGCCGGCAGCGAAGGCCTGCTCGCCCTGGGCGAGGCGTTCGGCCACCGCCTCGGGCGCGAAGAAGTCGGCCGGGTAGGGCGGGTCCCAGCATGCGAAATGGGCGGTGTTGCGGGCCTGGTAGTCAACGACCGCAGCGGTCAGCGCGACCGTCGGCGCGCGCAGCAGCAGGCGCTCGGTGTGCAGCGCGAAGGCGGCCATGCCGCTACTCATGCGCCAGGGCGCAGCGGCGGGCTGAAGCGCAGTGCCATCGCGATGCGGTTCCAGGCATTGATGCCGGCCACGGCGGCGGTCAGAAAGCTCAAGGTGGCGGCGCCGAACTCGGCCAGTGCGCGCTCGTACAGCGCGTCGTCGGCGCCACCCTGGGGCGCCAGGGTCAGCGCTTCGGTCCAGGCCAGCGCGAGGCGCTCGCGCTCGCTATAGACCGGCGCCTCGCGCCAGGTGGCCAGCAGGTCCAGCTTGGCCGCCGGCACTTGCAGATCGCGGGCCACGTTCAGATGGAACTGCAGGCAGAAGGCGCAGCCATTGAGCTGCGACGCGCGGATCTTGATCAGCTCCTGCAGGTCCTTGGGCAGGCCCGAGGCGTTGACGGCCTTGCCCAGCGCGATCAGGGCTTCGCTGACGCCGGGCGTCAGGGCGGCGAACTCGGGGCGGTCGATACGGGCTGCGGTCATGGGGTGAGGGCGGTTCAACAAGGATGGCGGGATTATCGGCGGCGGGGCTGGGGCAATTTGTCCAAAGGCAATTTGTCCAATCGCGCGCGGCCGGCAAAACCCGAAGAATGGTCCTCTGTTGAGCCAGCGCAAGCCCGCAATCCCGTGGGCTTGCGCGGCCGCAAGGACTTCCATGGATGCTTTCATGCTGGCCCGCATGCAGTTCGCGGCCAATATCACCTTCCACATCCTGTTCCCGACCATCAGCATCGCGCTGGGCTGGGTGCTCCTGTTCTTCCGCTGGCGCTGGCTCAAGAGCGGCGCGCTCGCCTGGCTGACGGCCTACCGTTTCTGGACCAAGGTGTTCGCGCTGACCTTTGCGCTGGGCGTGGTGTCCGGCATCACGATGAGCTTCCAGTTCGGCACCAACTGGCCCGGCTTCATGGAGCGGGCCGGCAACATCGCCGGGCCGCTGCTGGGCTACGAGGTGCTGACGGCCTTTTTCCTCGAAGCCGGTTTCCTGGGCGTGATGCTGTTCGGCCATGGCCGGGTCAGCGAGCGCGTGCACCTGGGCGCCACCTTGATGGTGGCCTTCGGCACCACGCTCAGCGCCTTCTGGATCCTGAGCCTGAACTCCTGGATGCAGACGCCGCAGGGCTTCGAGATCATCAACGGCGAGTTCCATGCGCTGAGCTGGATGGACGTGATCTTCAATCCCTCCTTCCCCTATCGCCTGGCGCACAAGCTGCTGGCCTCGGGCCTGACGGTTGCCTTCATCCTGGCCGGCGTCAGCGCCTGGCAGCTGCTGAAGGGCAAGGTCCAGCCCCATACCGCGCGGGTGCTGCGGGTCGGCCTGAGCCTCGCGGCCCTGCTGATCCCGCTGCAGATCCTGGTCGGCGATCTGCATGGCCTGAACACCTTGAAGCACCAGCCGGCCAAGGTCGCCGCGATGGAGGGTGTCTGGCAGACCGAGCGGGGTGCGCCGCTGCTGCTGTTCGCCTGGCCCAATGAGAAGACCCGCAGCAATGACTATGCGATCGGCATCCCGAACGGTGCCAGCCTGGTGCTGACCCACCGCGCCGATGGCGAGATCCGCGGCCTGGACGAGTTCAAGGGCGCGCATCCGCCGGTGGCGCCGCTGTTCTTCGGCTTTCGCATCATGGTGGGTCTGGGCCTGCTGATGCTGGCGGCCAGCTGGCTGGGGCTGTGGCTCTACCGACGCCGTGGCTGGCAGGCCGAGCGGCTGCCGCGGCCGCTGCTGCGCCTGCTCGTACTGATGAGTTTTTCCGGCTGGATCGCGACGGTGGCCGGCTGGTATGTGACCGAGATCGGCCGCCAGCCCTTCATCGTCTACGGCCTGCTGCGCACTTCGGAGGTCGTCTCGACGACGCCGGCGCCGATGATTGCCCTCACGCTGGCCGGCTATCTGAGCCTGTACCTGGCCTTGCTGGTGGCCTATGTGGCGGTGATCAAGACCATGGCCGAGAAGCCGATCGACGCCACCCTGCCCGGGCAGGATCCGCTCAATCTGAGGAGCGCCGCATGAACGCCGATATCTGGATGCCCCTGGTCTTCATGGGCCTGATGGGCCTGGCCCTGCTGATCTATGTGGTGCTGGACGGCTATGACCTGGGCGTGGGCCTCTTGATGGCCGGCGCCCCGGATGTGCACAAGGACCGCATGGTGGCCTCGATCGGCCCGTTCTGGGATGCCAACGAGACCTGGCTGGTGCTGGGCATCGGCATCTTGCTGATCGCTTTCCCAAAGGCGCATGGCCCCATCCTGCAGGCCCTGTACCTGCCGGTGGCCGTGATGCTCTTGGGGCTGATGCTGCGCGGCGTGGCCTTCGACTTCCGCGTCAAGGTGCAGGCGCAGTGGAAGCCGCTGTGGAACCGCGCCTTCATCGCTGGCTCGCTGCTGGCCTCGCTGGCCCAGGGCTGGATGCTGGGCCGCTATATCAGCGGCTTCGCCGAGGGTTATACCTACACGCTGTTTGCCGCCGTGATCGCGCTGGCGCTGTCGGCCGCCTATGCCTTGCTGGGCGCCGGCTGGTTGCTGATGAAGACCGAGGGCGAACTGCAGGCCCGTGCGCTGCGCAGCGCCAAGCGCGCCTGGCCGGCTGTGGTGCTGGGCCTGGCGCTGATCTCGCTGGCCACGCCCTGGATCAGCCCGACGGTGCGCGCGCGCTGGTTCGCGCTGCCCGAGCTGATCGCGCTGCTGCCGATCCCGCTGATCAGCGTCCTGGCCCTGCTGGCCTTGCGGGCGCTGCTGAACTCGCACCGGGTGCTGGGCAAGCTGTGCTGGCTGCCCTTCGCCCTGACGGTGCTGGTGATGCTGCTGGGCTTTTTCGGCCTGGCCTACAGCCTCTATCCCTTTGTGATGATGGACAGGATGACGATCTGGCAGGCGGCCGCCGCGCCGAAGTCGCTGCAATTCATCTTGCTTGGCTGCGCGATCACCGTGCCGGTGATCCTGGCCTACACGGTGTTCGCCTACCGAGTGTTCTGGGGCAAGGCTGGCGATCTGCGCTATGGATGAGGGCTGAGCTCATCCGCCGCTGCCGCAAGTCATGCCGAGCAGATCGCAATTCGTCGCCTGGCGCTGGTGGCGGGGGGCCTGACTTTCGATACTCCCTCCATCGCGAATCTGGCGGTGAAGGGGAGACATTGAAAATGAACAAGAGTTCGGCGTCCGCCATCTACCATGCCCTGCTGGCGCCCCTGGTCCTGGTGGCCCTGCTGGCGCCGGCTGCGCCGGTGCAGGCCAGCGAGCTGGTCAAACTGGCGCGGCTGGTCGTCACCGGCAAGCGCCTGGGCCCTGAGCCCACCGCCGCCGAGCGGGCCCGCATCCAGCAACTGCCACCCGTGCTGATCGAGGGTCGGCGCAGCACCGACGGCCTGCAGGTCGCGGCCCAGCCGCGCGGCTTGCCCAAGGCCTTGTGATGCACCGAGATGGTGTGTTGAGCCCGCTTTCATCCCCACGGCCGGGCGCCGGCGCACCGTCTGCTGGCGCCACCGGCAATCGCTGTGCGCCAGTCGCGCAGGCCCCGCAGCGGCACTGATTTACCCCCTCCCGCGCCGCCGCGTTTGCGCTCACACTGCGCGGCTTTGCGGGCCCCTGGTCTTCCAGGGCGGCAACAAGCCCGCCAGCGATCGAGGACCAGAGATGAGCAGCAAGCAGTGGCGCAAGGGCGTGCCCTTTCACGCCGAGGTGGCGCCTTGGGTGCGCCATATGCCCCAGGTCGACGAGTACCGTGAGAACCTGCTGCGTCTGCAGGGCGTCTGGGACAGCCTGGCCCTGCTGGGCCAGATGAGCGGCGCGGCGGCCGATATCGCCAACACCCGGGCGGCTTTCGAGGCACTGACAGCTCGGCTGCTGGACAGTCTGGCACGCCGTCTGCTGGACAACGCGCGCCAGCGCCTGCAGGGGCAGGCCCAGGTGGCGATCGATATCCTGGTGCGCAATCTGTTCGAGCGCACGGCGGACGTTGGCTTCCTGGCCGCCGATGCGCCCTTGCGCGCGCTGGCCGCCAGCGGTGACAGGGCGGCCGAGGCGCGGGCCGCGCTGGAGGCGCGCTTCAGGGCGTATGTGGCCAAATACTCGGTCTATGACGACATCGTCCTGCTCTCGCCCCAGGGCCTGGTGCTGGCGCGGCTGGACCGCAGTGTCGCGGCCACGCACAGCGCCGACCCGCTGATCGCGCAGGCCCTGCGGCCCGGCGTGCCCTATGCCCAGCGCCACGGCACCACCGATCTGCTGGACGGCCGCACGGGCCTGATCTTCGCCAGCGCGGTCCAGGGCGAGGAGGGCGGGGCCTGCGGGGTGCTGTGTCTGTCCTTCCGCCTGGCCGACGAGATGCGCAGCGTGTTCGCCCAGCTACTGCCGGCCGGCGAGCGCACGGTGCTGGCCCTGATCGACGCCCAGGGTCTGGTCTTGCAGAGTTCGGACCCCTGGCAGATCCCGCCCGGCGCCCGGTTGCCGGCCGTGTCGCGGCAGCGCCTGGTGTTCGCCGGGCGCGACTATCTGGCCGTCGCGGCGCCGGCCAATGCCTATGAAGGCTATGCCGGGCCGGGCTGGTCGACCGTGGCTCTGGTGCCGGTGGAGCGGGCCTTCGAGGTCGATGAGACGGCGGCGCCGGGCGTCGCCGCCGCGCTGGCCGGCAGCCTCGATACCCGCGAGCTGTTTGACGCCGAGCTGCACGGCATACCGCAGGAGGCCTTGCGCATCCAGCGCGATCTGTCGCGCTCGCTATGGAACGGCAGCCTGCGCAGCCGTGCGCGCAGCGATGCGGCCGGCTTTGCGATCACCTTGCTGGGCGAGGTAGAGCGCACCGGCCAGCGCCTGCGCCTGGTGTTCGAGCAGGCCATCGCCAATCTGCAGCACTCCGCGCTGGCGGCGGTGTTTGACAGCGCGGTCTTCCATGCCCGGCTGGCCATCGACATCATGGACCGCAATCTCTACGAGCGCGCCAACGACTGCCGTTGGTGGGCGCTGGACGCCGAGCTGCAGCGGCTGCTGAGTGGTGAGGCCACGGCGGCCCAGGCCGGCGAGCGCCTGCGTCATATCAACAGCCTCTACACGGTCTATGCGCTGCTGCTGGTGTTTGATGCCGAGGGGCGGGTGCTCGCGGTGTCTGACCCCGCTCAGGTCCATCAGCAGGGGCGCCTGCTGGACGCGCCCTGGGCGGCCGCCACCTTGGCGCTGCGCGATCGCGAGCGCTATGCGGTCTCGCCGCACACGGCCTGCGGTCTCTACGGCGCACACGGCGAGCGGCCTACCTATGTCTATGCCGCCGCGCTGCCGGCGCCCGACGATGGCAGCCGGGTGCTGGGTGGCATCGCGGTGGTGTTCGACGGCGAACCGCAGTTCGCCGCGATGCTGCGCGACGCACGGCCGCCCGGCGCCAGCGCCCTGCTGCTGAGCCGCGATGGCCGTGTCGTGTCCTCGACCGACCCGCGCTGGCCGGTCGGCGGCAGCGGGCCGCTGTCGAGTGCCGATCTGGCGCTGGCGGCCGGCGAGACTCGCCGCTGCGAGCTGGAGATCGCCGGTCTGGTGCATGCGGTGGGCATTGCGATGTCGGGCGGCTACCGCGAATACCGGCGCGGAACGGCACCCTGCGAACAGGATGTGGCGGCGGTGATGCTGATGCCGTTGGGCTCGCGCCTGGCGGTGGACACCGGGCTGCCAGTGGCCTTTGAGCCGCCCGCACATCAGCCCGCGCTCGGCGAGCCGATGCTGGACATTGCCAGCTTTCTGGTCGACGGCCAGTGGCTGGGCCTGCCAGCCCGGCAGACGCTGGAGGCGCTGGAGGGCCCCCGCATTACCGGCATGCCGAATGCGCCGGCGGCACTGCTCGGCATGCTGAGCCATCAGGAACAGATGCTGCCGGTGCTGGATCTGGGGCGCCTGCTCTATGGCCGGCCCAGCGCGGCGAGCGAGGCACCGGTGCTGGTCTGCCAGCGCGAGGGCGGGCAGCGCCTGGCGCTGTGCGTGCAGG